>JBEKXM010000375.1:0-4905 GCA_049512115.1 Tepidisphaeraceae bacterium
GCCATTTCGAAGGGAACGATGTCATCATCGATCCCATGGATCACCAGGATCGGGCAGGAAATCCCGGCGAGCTTGGCGACATTATCGAAGCGATATTTCAGCAGCAGAGAGGTCGGAAGCCAGGGGATTGCCTGGTGGGCCATATCTCGAAGGCTCGTGAACGCGCTGATGGTGACCAAACCAGAGACGGGGCGGCGGCTGGCCAGATCGATTGCCGCGGCGGCACCCAACGACCAGCCAACCAGTACGATCTTCTTCGGATCAACGTCATTGCGGCTGAGCAGGTAGTCGTATGCGGCATCGGCAGCGGCATAGCAACCTCTTTCGCTCGGCTTGCCGGCGCTCATGCCGTAGCCTTCAAATTCAGGGATGATGACGTTGGCTCCCAGCCGCCGAACGTGATCGAAAACGTCGGTGCTGTACGCCATGCACGATCCGTTGCCATAAAAGAAGGCGACGGTGGGCCGATGGTGAACGTCCGCCAACGGCTGTCCGTCGCTTTGGAGCGCCTTGCCGAACAACGCTACGATGCGAGTGCCGCCGGCCGTATGCAGGGTGAGCAGCTCATTGCCGTGACCTTGCGTGAGAATCGCGTCGCGCTGACCCTGTGTGGAAGCGCCGGGGAAAATGAGGCTGTCCTGAATTGCGAAGATCACCAAGGCCACTCCCAAATAAACTAGCACCGCGAGGCGAAGAACGCGCACGCTCCATCGTCGCAAGAGGCTTTTGCGACGAGGCTTCGTTGGCACGTCTGAAGCGGGCAAGGGCATATTGGCGCTTCGTGACATTATATCCAGCCTGTACCTTCGATGCCGATCTGCCGCCTGAAAGGAAAAGGGGTCATAAGCCATTTATGACGAATCGCATATTTTGCCTGATATTAGCGGAGATTTGCAAAAAGGCTTATGACCCCTTTGTTCAATTGAAGGTCAAAACCAGTAGCGATACGCCTTGGCGGGGCAGGTGAACGTGAAGATTGGTATTTCCCTCGGAAATGTGGATGCGATGAGGCGTGTCGAGAGTCGCGAGCTGGCCGGCGGATTGAAGGGCGACGTATTGCTCAGCCGTGGGATGCTGCGGGGAACCCATTTGCAGCCAGAGGGTATATGCGTCGCTGTGCGAGTGGTCGATTCGGTATTCCGTCACAGTCGCTGTTGCGGCGGTGGGCGGAAGGTTGGCGATGGATAGTTCGATATCCGCCGAGGGGCCGGGAACATCATCATCGTGGTAGTTCCAGAGCAGGATCGCCAGTTGCCGGGCGTCCAGAACCGCGACGGCGCTGACGTCGGGTCCGGCGCGGACGCCGGTTTTTTCGATGGAAGCCAGAGAATCGGCGGAGGAACTTTCGACGGGCAATCGCTCGCCGTGCATTTTTGACAGCATGCGGAAGAGGTTCAGGACGGGGAGGTCGATGCCGTTGGTGGCCAGGACACGGTGGCCGGCGAAAAATCGCTCGCCCTCGAATTCAAAGGCCCAGGTGAGTGCGCCTTGGAAATTGACGTTGTGTTTATCGGCGATCTCGAATGTTCTGGCCAGGGCGGCGGCGGTGTAACTGGCGTAGAGCGGGGAGTTGCGGTAGTTGAGTTGCGGCCCGATGCTGGCGGCGCTGCCATCGGGATCGGATTCGCCGATGACGATCGGCGTGTTCTTGAATTGCGGGAACTCGGCGACCGTGGCGAATCCGGATTCGATGTTATTCAATTGGCTGGACAGGCCCATTCGCACGTGGCCATCGAGGAATTTGGGGCTGCCCTTGGCATGGAAGGAGATGAAGTCGATCGGAGAGCCTTTTGCGCCCGTGGCCTTGTTGTCGCCGTCGACGCAATGTTGCAGAAACCCGCGTAGGAATTTTCCACCGCCGCCGGCCTGTTCGGGTCCGCCGACGCGGGCGGTGGGCAGGGCGCGGCGAACGCCGTCAACGGCGTAATCGTAGAGCTTGTAATATTCCTCGGGCGAGCCGTGCCAATAGCTGATGTTCGGCTCGTTCCAGACTTCCCAATACCACGTCTGGACCTCGGATTTGCCATAGCGCTGGACGCAATGGTTGACCCACGCATAAACAAGGTTTCGCCACTTGTCATAATCCTTGGGCGGATAGGATTGCCCTCCCGCCACGGGGGTGAGTTTGCCGGAGGGGAACGTCGTGGGGTAAAGATCGGGCCGGATGGAAAGGTCTTTGGGCATGAAGCCGATCTGGGCGTATGGTTTCAAGCCGCGCTGAACGTAGGTATCGAAAATGCGATCCGTGATGGTCCAATCGTAAACAGGGTTTCCCTTGGCATCTTCGGTATAGGCGTTGGTGGAACTCCATTTGAGGGCCGGTGTGCCGTCGCCGGAGGTGAGCAGGTGATGGCACCGGATGAAGACCTGGGAACCTTGAAGTTGCGAGAGTTCGGTGAGGAGTTTTTGGCCATTGGGCATGAAGGTGAAATCGGCCTCGTCGTAGCCGAAGTACCGCCAGACGGGGTTCCATTCGCCGCTGGGCTTGCCGGCATCAATGCGGATGGATACGGGAAGATCGGGTTGGGAGGCCGGGACATCGGCGAAAGCGAGCGACGCCAGGAATGCAATGACCAGCGTCGCGGTGCCCAACAGTGGGGAAAGGGATTCAGGCATCATGGCCGGTATGATACCGGGAGTTGAGCGTCAAAGCCGGGGCTGCGAGGTGAGTCCGATTTGCAAAGTTGGAGAATCGACGATCTGGACGAATTGAGCCACGAGGGCGAATTGCCCTTCGGGCAGGCGCGTGCAGCGCATGACTCGGCAGCGGATGGCCAGCGGTTCTGCATCGGTGAGGGGAATGCTGACGATCAGGCTGGCGAACGGCATCAAGGCCTGGGGGGTGAGAAGGCCGAGGGTCTCGGCGGAGATGTCGCGCAGAGTGACGGAAATGGGATCGCCGAGGAAATCGCCCTGGAGGGCGAAGATCGTCGCCGGGCTGTGGAGTTCGACGCGCCCCAGGGCGCGCTGGCATCCGGACCCGGAAAAACGCTCCACCGGGCGCCCCACAATCTGCTGGATAATTTGGGCGGAAAGGCGCATGGGAGCTATCTCCCATTATCGGGCCGAAGGAGTGGGAGGCTGAAGATCGGCCAATTTCCCGATCCGCTGCTTTTTTTGAATCGGCTTTCCCTGGGAGCAAGCGGGCGCGGCCATAATTTGTTGCGGAACCCGCCCTTTTCCCCCTCCCCCTGTACTCAGGGGGAGGGTTGGGGTGGGGGTTCTTCCGAGCTTACAAAGATCTTTGGCCACGCCCGAGCAAGCTCCCAGGGCTTTGGGCGGCTGGATCATGGATTGCCCGCCGATATAGTGATTTCCCATGAAACGAGGATTGATAATTCGCGGCCTGGCTTTGTTGGGATGGCTCTGGGGCGGATGCGCCTTGGGGCAGACGGCGCCCTCAACGCAGCCGGAACTGCGTCGCAGCGAAACGCCCGGGCAGCATGAAGCGCGCATGGCCTGGTGGCGGCAGGCGCGGTTCGGGATGTTCATTCATTGGGGCGTCTATTCGGTTCCGGCCGGCACGTACGATGGGAAGAAGATTCCCGGCATCGGCGAGTGGATCATGAACAACGGCAGGATTCCCGTGGCGGAATACGCCGAGTATGCCAAGCAGTTTAACCCGACGAAATTCGACGCGGACCAATGGGTGGAAACGGCGCAGGCGGCGGGGATGAAATACATGGTCATCACCGCCAAGCATCACGACGGGTTTGCGATGTTCCACACGAAGGTGGACGGGTACAACATTTACGATGCCACGCCGCTGGCGCGCGATCCGCTGGCGGAGTTGGCGGCGGCGTGCCGGAAACGCGGGATGAAGCTGGGGTTTTATTACTCGCAATGCCAGGATTGGCATCACCCGGGGGGAGAGGCCCTGAGAGGGGAACATTGGGACAAGGCGCAGGACGGGGATTTTGATGAATATCTGAATGACGTTGCGATTCCGCAGGTGAAGGAATTGCTCACGAATTACGGGCCGGTATCGGTGTTGTGGTTTGACACGCCGACGAAGTTGATGACGCGGCAACGGGCGGCGGAATTTTTACCGCTGCTGGATTTGCAGCCGCAGATCATCGTGAACAATCGACTGGGTGGAGGATTTCCGGGCGACACCGAAACGCCGGAGCAGCGCATTCCGCCGCGGGGCTACCCCGGCCGGGATTGGGAAACGTGCATGACGATCAACGATACTTGGGGATACAAATCGTACGACACGAATTTCAAATCGACCGAAACCCTGCTGCGCAATCTGGTGGACATCGCCAGCAAGGGCGGGAATTATCTGCTGAACGTGGGGCCGACCAGCAAGGGGATAATCCCGCAGCCGGAGGTGGATCGGATCAAGGCGATCGGGGACTGGCTGAAGATCAACGGGGATTCGATTTACGGATCCGGGCCGACGGCCTTCGGATCGGAGGCGGGGAGTTTCGATCCCGTGAAAAAGGATAGGAGCGGCAAACCGGCGTGGGTGGCGACGTGGGATTGGCGCTGCACCACCAAACCGGGAAAGCTGTTTATCCATTTGTTTAAGTGGCCGGGCGAGAAATTCGAATTGAGCGGCGTGAAGGGATCGGTGGGCAAAGCCTACATGCTGGCCGATGCCCAACAGGCCGGATTGGCGGTGCAGCAGAGCGGGGATCATGTTTCGGTAACATTGCCGGCGGTGGCGCCGGATGGGATTGATTCGGTGCTGGTGGTGGAGGAGAAATAAGGGAATGGTGGATTGCCTAT
Source organism: Tepidisphaeraceae bacterium (assembly GCA_049512115.1). Classification (GTDB taxonomy): domain Bacteria; phylum Planctomycetota; class Phycisphaerae; order Tepidisphaerales; family Tepidisphaeraceae; genus PALSA-1353. Next base: position 4,735 of record JBEKXM010000375.1, read on the forward strand.
TTCCTATTGCCTATTGAAAGGCGGGACGGCCGCATTCCAATGGGCAATAGGAAAGAGCTACGTCCCAATCCCGTTCGGCACGCCGATTGCGCCGGGACTGCAATAGGCAAGTCGTGAGCTTGTTCGTGGAATTCATGGGCTGGCCGTCGGGGGAGGGCATTGCTGGCGGCC
>JBEKXM010000376.1:0-4899 GCA_049512115.1 Tepidisphaeraceae bacterium
ATGACGTGCGGCGAGGTTTCCTCGCCGACTTCCACCTCGAATTGATCGGCGGCCGATTCGTCCGGGGAGCTGTCGCTCAGGAACTGGCGATACCAGCTCGAGGAGTTTTCCTGTTTGGATCGTTGGATAGCATGCTCGTAGCTGTACCACCAGATATAGCGTTTGCGCATCTCGACGCGGCGAACGATGTCGCGGCGGATTTCGCCGATCTGCTCCGGGGTTTTGCCGCCGGCGGCCGCCAATTCCCGCCACATGGCCGCGATGTCGCCGCGGACATGATCGCATTCCTCATCGAGGAGGGCGCGATCCTGGTCATCCAAATGCCTCACGCCCTTGAACTGCCTGCCGAGGCGGCCCTTGAGATTCTGCGCGGCACGTTCGCGCACGTATGGATCGTCCGGCTCTTCGGGAATGGCGCGATAATCGACGCAGGCGTCGATGCACGGGGCGTCACACGCCAGCGTCTGGCCATGGCGGTCGAGGATCGAACCGCGCGTGGTTTCGATGAACTCGCCGCGTTTCATGATCTCGGTCGCCTGCGTGCGCCACAGATTGTGCTGGACAATCTGAATCTGGGCGGCGCGAATGGCCAGGGCGGCGGAAGCAACGAGCAGGACAACCAGGAGGATTTTCAGCCGGCGTTCGAACATGTCCCATCCTTGGGAAAACTCTGATTATCCACGCCGCGGGCATAATATCGAGCTACCAATCGGCCGAAAATGGCCGAAGGGTCTAAGCCAAGAATGTGGCCGGAACAAATCGCGTTTGGGCTGCCGGGTGCTGTTGCGCTTTCAGCGGCGGCCCTCCAGGCGGGATGTCGCAATCCGGGAATTTGCGCCACGCGATTTTGGACATCGTAAATCTACAAAACGCCGGGTGGGGACGGTGACACAGTGGCGGTTTTCGATAGCGCGAACCGCGACTGTGTCACTGTCACCGACGGTTCCGAGCGATATTTCAGGGTGGCGCCAACTGGCCGCGCAGCGAGGCGTCGGAAAATGGGAAACGGCCCCGATTGGGATGACGGAAAAACACTGTCCCTCTATATTTATAGCGGATAGGTGAAGGTTTTGGTGGCATTTTTCGGAATTTTTGCCGCGGCTGGGAAAAATTTTCCCAGCGGTCGGGCCGGAGATGGCTGGCGCTGTGAGTTCGGGCGGGAGAATCCCCACGGCGGCGCCGTGGGCGTTCCGAGCGACACCAACGGGCTTTGAAACAGCTTCAAATGTGCACGTTCCGCTGGAAATGAAACACGCGATTCATCCGCTGCAAGATTGCAAGGAGCAAAGGCGCGAGGATCGCCGTGTAAAGGGCCGCGGTGAAGAGGGGCAGAATCGGCGGATGCATGCCGGCGGCGGGAGGGCGAAGCCAGGCGTGCAGGGACAGAACGATGGCCGTCACGATTCCACCCAGCAGCGCGAGCGTGAAATGGGTGACCGGATGGCGGCGGCGCACGGCCTGCTGGATGCCAAGGACAAACGTGGCGACCAGGCCATAGCTGAAGGCCAGCAAGCCAAGCGTCCCCTGGGAGGTCAAATCGTGCATGGCGCCGAGAATGAAGCAGGCGAGCAGGGCCGCGTCGCGCGGGGCGTTCAGGGCGATAAACACGACGGCCAACAACACGAAGTTGGGGGCGGCGCCGTTCCATTCGATGGCCCGCGCCAAGCCCGCCTGAAGGGCAAGCGCGACGTATGCGAGAATGAAAAAGCTCGGCCAGCGCATAACCTGATTCATCTCCTTTTGGAGCCGCGCAAGAATAATTCCGCAGAATGGCCCCCACCCTTGCCCTGGCCCGGAGTACCAGGGGAGGGGAAAAATGCGGAGTTATTATTGCGCATCGCCTACGGCTGATGGGTCATCACCCACACGTCGTTCAGATGCATGAGATTCTCCTCCGGGGCCAGGCGGATGTCGGCGAAGAGGGATTGCTTGGGCAGCGGCTGAATGGACGCCACGCGGCCGATGCGCACGCCCTGGAGGGCGCGCGGCCAGGTCTCGTCGGAGAGAACCACCCAGTCGCCGACCTGCACGTGGGCGTCGCGCACGTTCTTGATCCAGAGATTGTCGATGAGCATCTGCCCGCCGCCGCGGCCGATGACGATGGCCCCAAGGTCCTTGTTTTCCTGGAATCCACCGGCGGCGGAATAGGATTTGAAATGCCCGGTCACGGTGAACCCGGCGTCGGTGATGAGGCGGACGCGGGCGGCGAGGGCGCCGACGGCGGTGATCCGGCCGATCAGATCGATCACCACGCCGGAGGACAACACCGGCTGATCGACGCGAACGGCGCCGATGCCCGAGCCGGCGATGGCGAGTCCGTCGCGGTTGTCGCTGTCGGCGGCGGTCACCTCAAAGCGGGTGCAGTAGGTTTCAAAACCACCGAGGCTGGCGCGTTCGCCGGCGCGTTGTTCGAGCTGTTCGATTTCGGCGCTCATGCGCTGAATCTGCTGTTTTAGCCCCAGATTCTCCTGCTCGATGGTTCGGGCCGAGCGGGTGTCCTCGGTGGACTGCGGCTGAAAATGGCCGCGGATGGCGTTGGCGATTCTATAGGTGGGGCGAGAAATCGGAATCAGCAGCGTCTGAAACGACGTGCGGCCGAGATCGGTGGCGCGCTGCGGAAGGACAAACGCGGCCAGAAGGCTCAGGATCATCAAGCCGAAAAAAACCTGGTTGAATTGCACGCGGGACACGGTCAAAGGAACCCACGAATAGCCATCCGCGGGCTTTCCGGGCTGTTAGTAGGTTGGCTCACGCCTCGTCGGCGTCGGATTCCATCGTTTCTTTCCACAGTTCGAGATTTTCGAGATAGACGCTGGTGCCCCGCGCCACGCAGGTGAGGGGGTCCTCGGCCAGCTTGACGTCCAGACCGGTGGCGTTGGAAAGAACGGTGTTCAATCCCCGCAGAAGCGACGATCCGCCGGCCATGGTGATGCCGTTCTCGACCAGATCGGCCGCCAGTTCCGGTTCGGCCAGTTCGAGAGTGCGTTTGACGGCTTCGATGATCTGGGTGATGGGTTCCTGCATCGCTTCGCGGATTTCCTCGCTGGTGACGGTGGTTTTGCGCGGCAGTCCGCTGATGAGATCGCGTCCGCGAACTTCCATGGTGGGCTCGCCGTTGCCCGACGCCGCCGCCGAGCCGATCTCGATCTTGATCCGTTCGGCCATCTGCTCGCCGATGGCCATGTTGTACGTCTTCTTCATGTGGCTGACGATCGACTCGTCGAAATCATCGCCGGCGACGCGCACCGATTCGCAAACGCTGATGTCGGCCAGGGAGATGATGGCGACTTCGGTGGTTCCGCCGCCGATGTCGACGATCATGCTGGCGGTGGGTTCGATGACGGGCAGGCCCGCGCCGATGGCGGCGGCCATCGGCTCGTCGACCAGGTAAACGCGGCGGGCTCCGGCGCGTTCGGCGCTGTCGTAGACGGCGCGGCGTTCGACCGCCGTGATGCCGGATGGAATCGCGATGACCACCCGCGGACCGATGAAGTGCCTGCGGCCATGCACGCGGCGGATGAAATACGCCAGCATCGCCTGGGTGATCTCGAAATCGCTGATGACGCCGTCCTTCAAGGGACGGATGGCGGTGATCGAGCCGGGGGTCTTGCCCAGCATTTCCTTGGCGACCAGCCCGACGGCGTTGCCGTTCTGTAAGACGCGGTTGGTTCCTTTTTTGACGGCGACGACGCTGGGTTCGTTCAGGACGATGCCCTCGCCCTTGACGCAGACCAGCGTGTTGCACGTGCCCAGGTCGATGCCCATGTCAATGCTGAACATGCCCAAGAGCGAATCGAAGATCACGCTGTCGTCTCCTGACCGTTCGGATGAAGCGTTAGAGCTTTGAAGATGCAGAGCCGACCGATGCTCCGCATCGAAGGTGAAGGGCAAGCCCTCCACAGTGAAGGCGAAGCCTCCACACGCTCTGACAGTGACGGGAACTCAAAGCCTGTTGGCGGTGAGCCGTTAAGAAAGTGGTTATCACTTTCCTATCCAAATGCCCGCTCCATCGGGTTTCCGGAACTTGCCCGGAATGGGAATAAAGTACAGCGCGCCCGCGCCGTTAGCAAATGGCGGCGTGCCCATTTCGTCAGTTTATTCGCTGCCAGGACGGAATCGCCGGCAACGCGCCGGGCGATTTGTCGCGGCCAAACCGGGTGAATAGACTGGGAATAAAGGACGATCCATGACCCAGCAGCGATGGACCGAGGTAGACCGCTACATCACGGATTTGCTTGTGCCGCCGGACCCCGCCCTGGACGCCGCCCTGCGGGCCAGCGCCGCCGCCGGACTGCCGCCGATCCAGGTTTCCCCCAACCAGGGCAAGCTGCTCATGCTCCTGGCACAGCTTCAGGGGGCTAGAAACGTCCTTGAGATCGGCACATTGGGCGGTTACAGCACGATCTGGCTCGCTCGCGGGCTGTCCAAAGACGGCCGTCTGATCACGCTGGAAGCCAGCCCCAAACATGCGGAACTCGCCCGCGGCAACATCGCGCGGGCCGGTCTGGCCGACGTGGTTGAGATCATTCTCGGCCGGGCGATCGATACCCTGCCGCAGCTCGCCGCCAAGGGCCGCGGCCCGTTTGACCTGATTTTCATCGATGCCGACAAACCCAGTCTTCCGGATTATTTCACCTGGTCGCTAAAACTGTCGCGCCCCGGCAGCGTCATTATTATCGACAACGTCATCCGCCACGGCACGGTGATCGAGGCCGCCAGCACCGCCCCGGACATCCAGGGCGCCCGGCGAATGAACGAGATGATGGCCGCCGAGAAGCGCGTGACCGCCACGGCCATCCAGACCGTGGGCAGCAAAGGATACGATGGATTTGCGATAGCGCGGGTCAACACGGAGAAGTAGGACCGTTGCGTTCGCTTGCCAGAGGAGTCAATTCGAGG
>JBEKXM010000377.1:0-4898 GCA_049512115.1 Tepidisphaeraceae bacterium
GATGTGAAGGCTGAGCTTTTGCGGATTGAGAATGTCATCGGAATCGAGGAACTGGATGAAGTCGCCATGCGATTCGATCAGTCCGCGGTTGCGGGCCGATCCGACACCGGAGTTGGGCTGGTGGAAATATCGGACGCTAATCCTGGGATCGCTTTTGAGTTGTTCCTGCCAATGCCTGATGACCTCGGGCGTGTTATCCGTCGATCCATCATCCACGACGACAATCTCCAGCGGCCGATAGGTCTGACCGGCCGCGGATGCCACAGCCTCGCCCAGCAACGAGGCCCGGTTGTAGGTTGGAATGATGATCGACGCCAGGTCCGGCTGGCCAACGGGTTTCATCCACTGTCCATGACGTGTGCGCTGGCTGTACTTATCGGCGGTAGAACCCATGTGCCGCCCAATATATCGGCAGCGACCGGGTATTCTTTTAATGCATCCAACCGGGCTGGAGCAGAATTACGTGGTCTACCCTGAAGATTTCCACTGGGACGAAAAACGCCCCGTCGGCGTAGGATGCGGTTCATAAAGCGGACACATTCTGTGCTATTGAATTGGACATTCATCCGCCGGCGCGGTGGGCGGGGAGATAGAACTCGCGGAGATATTGGCCGACCATGCGATGGGTGTTGAAGGTCGAGCCGACGGTGGACATGGAATGCTTCATCATGGCGATCCAGCGGCGCGGCAGGTCTGCCCTCGAATCGCGATGATAATAGCGGGGGATGATTTGCTTTTCCAATAAATCGTAAATGCGCTGGGCGTCTTGGCGGTCTTGTTTGCGGAGGTTGGACAGTTGGGAGCCGTCGCCGATGGCCCAGCCGTTTTTGTGGTCGAAACATTCGGGCCACCAGCCGTCGAGGATGGAGCAATTGAGGCCGCCGTGGAGCGGGGGTTTCATGCCGCTGGTGCCGCTGGCTTCCTGCGGGCGAAGGGGGTTGTTGAGCCAGACGTCGCAGCCAGCGACCAGGTATCGGGCGACGTTCATGTCGTAATCTTCGATCAGCACCACCCGGCCTTTGAAGGCGGGAAGCTCGGCAAAGCGGTGGATTTGCTTCGCGAAAAGTTGGCCGTCGGTGTCTTTGGGATGGGCCTTGCCGGCGAAGAGGATTTGGACGGGGCGATCGGGATTGCCGAGGATTTTGGCCAGGCGCGCCCGGTCCTGGAAGATCAGGGGAGCGCGTTTGTAGGTGGCGAATCTGCGGGCGAAGCCGATCGTCAGGACGTCGTCGCGGAGAATATCGAAGCGATTCAGACGTTGGCGGACGAAGCTCACGAGCTTGCGTTTGAGGATCGCGTGGATGGACCACAATTCTTCGTCGGGGATTCGGCCGGAGTGGGAGAAGAATCCGAGCCGGTCGGTTGGGTGAATCCAATTGGGTTTGAGATATTTGTCATAGACCGGGAGCATTTCCGGCGCGAGCCAGGTTTGAACGTGGATGCCGTTGGTGACGTGGCCGATGGGAACGCGGGTTTCACTTTTAGCGATATAGACTTTTTTCCACATTTGGCGTGAGACCTGGCCGTGGAGGGCCGAGACGCCGTTGCAATGTTGGCTGAGGCGCAGGGCCAGGACGGTCATGCAGAACTCTTCACGGCGATTGGTGGGGTCCTCGCGGCCGAGTGCGAGGAGGGCTTGCGTGCCGACGCCGAGGTCGCGCGCATAGTGGCCGATGTATTTCAGGGCGAGTTTGGGATCGAAGCGGTCGTTGCCGGCGGGGACGGGGGTGTGGGTGGTGAAGACGGAGGAAGCGGATACGCGGCGGATGGCGTCGGGGAGCTGGGCGCCGGAGCGGGTCAGGCGGGCCACGCGCTCCAGGGCGGCGAAGGCGGCATGACCTTCGTTCATGTGAACGACAGTGGGGGACTGGCCCACGGCATCCAGCGCGATCATTCCACCGACGCCGAGGAGAATTTCCTGCTGGATGCGGTATTGGCGATCGCCGCCGTAGAGGTGATGGGTGAGCCGGCGGTCGGCGGGCTTGCTCTGGGGGATGTCGGTGGCGAGGAGAAAGAGGTTTATCCGGCCAACGGTTTGGCGCCAGATTTTCGCGGCGATTTCGCGCTTGCCCATCGGGACCTGGATGACAATGCCGGTGTCGGCGATGGGCAATTGGGAGAAATCCAATTCCGGGTAGATGACGCGCGTGGCGCCGTCGGGCGCGAATTTTTGCGTGTAGTATCCGCGTCGATAGAGCAGTCCGACGCCGACGAATGGCAGGCCGAGGTCGGATGCGGATTTGACGTGATCGCCGGCCAGGACGCCGAGTCCGCCGGAATACTGCGGCAGGGATTCGTGGACGGCGAATTCCGCGCAGAAATAGGCGACCTTGAGATTGCGAGCATTCTTAGGGGCGATTTTTCGATACCAAGTTGGGGCGGCCAGATAGGCGGACAGATTTTTCTCGACGGCATGGAGGCGATGGAGGAAATCGGGGTCGCCGCCGAGGGCCGCGATGCGCTTGGCGCCGAGCAACCTGAACATGCGCAGGGGATTTTGGTTGGTGGCGGCAAAGAGCTGGGGATCGATGTTCGTCAGGAGCGCGACGGCGGGATGGTTCCACGTCCACCAGAGATTGCCGGCCAGATTCTTGAGACGCTGCTCGATGGTTGTTGCGGTTGAGGCGCTAGGCATGAGATTGGATTTCCTCCAACTTGCACCGTCCGGTGACTTCGGCGAGGGCGCGCAGTTGACGCACGGCGTCCCGCGGCAACGGCGCACTCATTCGCCAGCCCCAGTTGCCATGCAATATCCCCGGGACGTTCATGCGATGCTCGGCCCCGAGGCCGAGGACGTCCTGAACCGGGACGATGACGGTCTGCGCGACGCTGGCGAAGAGGATGCGGATGAAATGCCAATGGGAAGGCGCCGGCGAACCGCCGACGTAGGTCAGAGCCCGCGCAAGTTCGCCGTTGTGCGACGTTTTGAGGCCATTGAACCAGCCGACGATGGTCTGATTGTCGTGGGTGCCGGTGTAGACGACGGAATTGCGAGGAAAGACATGGGGGCAATGGTAATCGCCGTCGCCGAAGGCGAATTGAAGGATGCGCATGCCGGGGAAGTTGTATTTATCGCGGAGAGCGATGGCTTGGGGCGTTTGTTTGCCGAGGTCTTCGGCGATGATGGGGATTTCGCCGAGGCGGGCGCGAAGCGCGGCGAAGAGGGCATCGCCGGGGGTTTTGATCCATTTTCCTTGGACGGCGTTTTTGGAACGCGCCGGGACGGCCCAGACGCGATGGAAGCCGAGGAAATGGTCGATGCGCACGGCGTCGAATTGGTTGAGGAGCCGCTGGAATCGGGAAATCCACCAAGCGAATCCTTCGGCAAGATGAGCGGGCCAGCGATAGTGCGGGTGTCCCCATAATTGGCCATGCCGGGAGAATGAATCGGGCGGATAGCCGGAGACCACCGTGGGGTTGCCGCGCGAATCGAGGAGGAAAAGATCCTTCCTGGCCCAGACGGCGGCGGATTCGTGGGCGACGAAGATGGGGATGTCGCCGATGAGGCCGATGCCAAGCCGGTTGCAGTAGTTTTTCAGGGCGGTCCATTGGCGATCGAAGAGCCATTGGATAAATTGTTGGAAGGCGATGGCATCGGCGAGTTCAAGTTTGGCGGCGGCCAGGGCGGCGGGGAGGCGGCGGCGCAAATCCTCGGGCCAGCGGAGCCAGGAAGACTGGGGCCGGGTTTCCTTCAGCGCCGCGTAGAGGGAGTAGTCATCGAGCCAATTGGCGTTTTCGCGATTGAAATGATCGAGTTGGCGGCGATCTTTTTGGGGAAGTTTGGCGGAGTTGGCGAATGCGGTGCGCAAGAGCGAGGCTCGGGATTGATGGAGCCGGGGAAAGTCGATGCGTCCGCCAAGCGGCCGGCGGGCTTTGGCCAGATCGCGTCTGGAGAGCAGACCTTGCTGGAAAAGTATCTCTGGGGACAGGAGCCAGGGTGAACCGGCGAAAGCGGATTGGGAGGAATAGGGCGAGAATTCCGGGCCTGGTCCGGGTGGCGTGGTGGGTAGCATTTGCCACCAGCGCATCCCCGCGCGATGGAGCGCATCGGCAAAGCGATAGGCCGCCGGTCCCAGATCGCCGGCGCCAAAAGGGGCGGGAAGGCTGGTGGGATGGAGCAGAATCCCGGCCGCCCGGGTGGAAAGCGTAGGTTTGGTCATGTCTGGCTCCGCCGTCCGGATTATTCTTGTGCAAAGGGCCGTCGGACGTTACGCTCCAGCATAGCGGTTAAACGGTTAACTTCAATGATATATTATATGCGTAACTCATTGTTCGCCGCGGCAATCATGGTCCTTGTCGGGGTTGGCGGCGCTGTCCCGGCATTTGCGGGCACTTCGCAGGCGACGCTTGGCAACGCCCGGTTCACCGTCATCACGCCGAACCTGATTCGAATCGAGTACGCCAACGGCGGCGAGTTTACCGATGCGCCGACGCTTTTCGCGGCCAACCGCTCGGTCCGATTCGACGGAGCGGCGATCTTGCAGAAGCCTTCAGGGCTCTGGATCGATACCGGCGTCGTCGTGTTGAGTTACACCTCGGACGGCAAGCCGTTCAGTTCCGGCAATCTCCGGGCGATGATCCGTCGTGGAAACGCGACGACGACGTGGACGCCGGGGATGGCCGATCCGCTGAATCTCGGCGGGACGCTTCGAACCCTCGATACGTGCACCGGCCCGCGCGACTTGGGCCAGGGAGTCATATCCCGCAGCGGTTGGGCGGTGGTGGATGATTCGGCCACGCCGGTGCTGACCCAGGATTGGGTGCGATCGCGGCCGAACCAGGCGGAGACGGATTGGTATTTGTTCGCGTACGGATTGGATTACAAGTCCGCGTTGAAATCGCTGGCGGCGATCAGCGGTCCGGTGCCGTTGCCGCGGAAGAACCTGCTGGGAGTCTGG
>JBEKXM010000378.1:0-4894 GCA_049512115.1 Tepidisphaeraceae bacterium
CGGTTGCTTTCCACCTCGCCTCGCAGCGACGCGGTTACCTTCAGTTACGGGCTGGTGAACGCCTGCCCGAAGCGGACTTGCACCGCTCTGCTCTCGAACACTCTCAGACGCACTAGCCGCCGCACTTGTGCGGCGCTTTTCCCAACGCCGGGCAAGCCCGGCGGCTGAACAAGTGGCACGCCTCCCGGACAAAACCTAGAATCACCCTACCATGGCCCAGGGCAATTTCGATCTTATCGTCATCGGCGCCGGACCGGGCGGATACACCGCCGCCATCCGCGCCGCTCAGCTTGGAATGCACGTCGCCTGCGTCGAACGCGAATTCCTCGGCGGCACCTGTCTCAACATCGGCTGCATCCCTTCCAAAGCGCTGCTCGACAGCTCGCATCGGTTTTACGATCTGAAACATCACCTCGCCCGCCGCGGGATCAACGCCCCGGGCGCCTCCGTCGATTTGCCGGTAATGATGGCGTTCAAGAACGACGTGGTAAAGAAAATGACCGGCGGCGTGGGATATCTGTTCCGCAAGAACAAGATCGAGCATTTGGTCGGCCAGGCCAGGATCGCCGGGCCGGGCACGGTTGAGGTGAAGGGTCTCAACGGAACGGCGGGCTACACCGCCAAGAACATCCTGATCGCCACCGGCAGCGCGCCCATCGAGTTGCCGTCGCTGCCGTTCGACGGGAAAAACGTCCTCTCATCGACGCATGCCCTGTCGCTGACGGAAGCGCCCAAGCGGCTGATGGTCATCGGCGGCGGATATATCGGCGTGGAACTGGGGAGCGTGTGGAATCGGCTGGGATCGGAGGTGCTGGTGCTGGAATTTTTGCCGGGGATTCTGCCGCCCTCGGACCGTGAAATGGCCGGGGCGGTTCAGAAATCGCTGGAAAAACAGGGAATGAAATTCCGCTTCAATGCCTCCGCCGATTCGGCGCAAATCGCCGGCGGAAAGGTGAAAGTGAATTTCAAGAGCGGCGAGCAGACCGGGTCGGAGGAGGTGGACAAAGTGCTGGTCTGCGTCGGCCGGCGGCCAGTGACGGACGGGCTGGGTTTGGCCGAGGCCCATGTCATGCTGGACCGGCGCGGGTTCGTGATGGTCGATTCCCGCTTTGCCACCAACGTGCCGGGGATTTTTGCCATCGGCGACGTCATCGGCGGCGCGATGTTGGCGCACAAGGCCGAGGCGGAAGGCGTCGCAGCCGTCGAATTCATGGCCGGCAAATTCGCCCACGTGAACTACCACGCCTGTCCGGCCGTGGTTTACACGCATCCCGAACTTGCGCAGGTCGGGCTGACCGAAGAGCAGGCGGCGGCCCGCGGCCCGATCAAGATCGGCAAGTTCCCCTTCACCGCCAACGGCCGGGCACGGGGCATGGATGAAACCGAGGGATTCGTGAAAGTGATCGGCGACGCCGCGACCGACCGTTTGCTCGGCGTTCACATCCTGGGCGCCGATGCGAGCAACATGATCGCCGAGGCAACGCTGGCGATGGAATTCGCCGCCAGCGTCGAGGACGTGGGCAGCGCGTTCCACGCTCATCCGACGATGCCCGAGGCGCTGAGAGAAGCGGCGCTGGCGGCGAATCATTTGGCAAGACAGATATAGGCCCGGGGGGAAATTCGTCATTTGGCGTTTGTCATTCGTCATTTGTCATTTGTCATTTGTCGCCTACGATTTGACATGATTCAAACGATCTCCAGCGAACTGGACGTTGAAGCCCAGGCGGCGGCGACGGTCGATGCCGGCGCGGATGATGAGGCCCTGGACGCCTATTCGCGGACGGTGGTGAACGCCGCCCGGATCGCCAGCCCGGCGGTGGTGAATATCGAGGTCCACCATGGGCGGTCGGCGGCGAACCAACCGGGCGGCAGCGGGTCGGGGTTCATTTTCACGCCGGATGGGTTCATTCTGACCAACAGTCACGTCGTGCAATCGGCTCGGCGGGTGGACGTGGGGCTGCCGGACGGCCGGCGATTTTCGGCGGAGTTAATCGATCGGGCAGGACCCCGACACCGACCTGGCCGTCATCCGCATCGACGGCCCCAACCTTCCCTGCGCGGTGCTGGGCGATTCGGCGGCGCTGCGGGTCGGGCAGCTCGTCGTGGCCATCGGCAATCCATACGGATTTCAGTACACGGTGACGGCCGGCGTGGTCAGCGCGATGGCGCGCAGCATTCGCTCGGCGTCGGGGCGATTGGTGGACAACGTGATCCAGACCGATGCGGCCCTGAACCCCGGCAACAGCGGCGGGCCGCTGGTCAACGGGCGCGGCGAAGTCATCGGCGTGAACACCGCGATCATCCGCCCCGCCCAGGGACTGTGTTTCGCCATTCCCAGCAACACCGCCACGTTCGTCGCCGGGCAGCTTCTGCGCTTTGGACGCGTCAAGCGCAGCTACGTCGGCCTGGGCGGACAGGACGTTCCGCTGCATCGGCGGATCGTGCGGTTTCACCAATTGGCCGGGGACGGCGGCGTGCTGGTCATTCAGGTCGAACCCGGCAGCCCCGCCGACCGCGCGGGCGTCCGCCAGGGCGACATTATCATCGGGTTCGACGGCTTGCCAATCGAACACATGGACGAGTTGTACCGCCATCTCACGGAAGAACGGGTGGGAAAGACCGCCGAGATGGTGGTCTTGCGCGGATTGGAAAAACAGGCGCTGCTGATTACGCCGGAAGAGAAGAATTCCGAGATCGCGAAGGCGGGATGAGACCCTACTCTGCTCTTCACTTCAACCTTGAGCGTTGAGCGTTGCATTCCATTCGAAAATAATGCAACGCTCAACACTCAACACTCAACGCTCAAGGTTGAAGTGAAGAATCATGGGGCTTGCCGACGCGGGTGTGCTCGCGCGCGGCGATGGCACGGTCAAGCTCTTTCTGATTGATCGGGCGGCTCCGTAGCGTCCCGGCATAGACGGCCCACCCTTCCCAGCCGTCCAAGATCAGATTGGCGCGGAGCGTGTGCAACGTGCCTTCGGCTACGAAGCGAATGCCGGGAAGGTTGGGATCGTCTTGCCGGTCCAGGAGCTTTGACGTGCCTTCCGTTTTCTTCATCTGCGCGAGGAATCCGGAAAGAGCCAGGCCCCCGCCGACCGGCAGCGGCATCCGAAAATGAACGACCCCGTAGGCTGTATCGCCGGTCGGACTGCGCCAGACTTGATGAACGTTATTCGGCGCGGTCCTAAGCGGGCGGGCGATCCAACCGATCGGCGGATCGCAAACGGCCATCACGTCGGGATCGAAACGGGGAAGGGTGAGATTCAGCGTATCGCTGGCGGCCGCTGGCGGTGGAATCTGGCTGGGCTTCGGATGGGCGGCGCAGCCGGTCGTCCCGAGAGTCGAGGCCGCCAACGCGATGGCAAGCAGGGATCGGGCCATCCCCGTCATTTCTTGGCCGCGGCCGGGGCGGCCGTCTTCTGGAAGCTGTAGGTTCCGCCGAACTTCTTGCTGAATCGCTCGACGCGCCCGGCCGTATCGACGAACTTCTGTTTTCCGGTGAAGAACGGATGGCAGGCGCTACAGATATCGACGTTGATCTTGGCCACCGTGCTGCGGGTGACGAAGGTATTTCCGCAGGCGCAGTGGACGGTGCAATTTCGATAACGGGGATGAATTTTCGGTCTCACGGCAAAACTCCTTCAAGCCGATCGTGCGTGGGATCAAATCGACCCCACGTCAGCCGGCTGTTTTCAGGGCCGGGAACAGTAGCATCGGGGGAGGGGAAAGGCAAATTCGGCAAGTTCCGGGTAGTGGGTTACTTTGAACGTTCCGGTCTGGTCGGGATTGTTCCACATTCCGGGCATCGGTCAGGAGTGGCACGAAGATCGTAGCCGCATGAACGGCAATGATTCGTAAGATGTTCCCGATTCCTGTGGAACATTCTCGCGATCCACGCAAATGGCAACAGAAAGGTGGAGATCATGATCCACCAGAACGAAACCTCCAACATTCCCCACTTGGATGTTTCTGGAACCGGAAGGGAATCGGTGAACCACAGGACGTGGATTCCAGCGCAGCCAAAACAGTGATTCCAGCCAACAATGCCATCCTGCACCTGCGGTTCACTACGGAACGGCGGTGGACCGATGCGCCAAATCTCAATATATCCCGGTCGCCAATCCGCAGCATAGGTCGTGGAATGGATCTGCATTCGATGCACCATCTTTTGCTGGTAAATGTAATTATGCCAGTCAAGGCTCTGCACGTAAAAGACAACACTTATCGCGCAAAGCGCGAGCGACAACGCTGCAAGGGAATTTAACATCCATCGGCAGTACCGTTTCATTCGCCTGAATTGTACCGCGCTTGGGCCCCACGGCGGCGCCGTGGGCGTTCGGGAAGAGCGTTGCTCGGTGGCCGCCAATCGCCGGGCAAGCCCGGCGGCTACACGGGCGATTGGGGCGCCGACATTTTGGCGTTGAGGCCGGTCAGGGCATAATGCTCGGCATGGCTAGGCCGACACGAGGTGTCCGAGGTGGCAAGGGTGTTCGGGGGAAATCGAGTTTGTCCGTGCCGCCGGCGGAGCCGGTGATTTCACCGCCGCCGGTTTCCACGGGCGAGGAAGCGAAACAGCAGCCGCTGCTGTTCGAGATCGGGTGGGAGGTTTGCTGGCAGCTTGGGGGAATCTACACGGTGCTGCGGTCCAAAGTCCCGGCGATGCTTCAGCGCTGGGGCGAGCGATACTGTCTGATCGGGCCGTACAACCCGCAGACCGCGGGGCTGGAATTTGAAGAAGCGCCGACGGAGGGCGTCGTCCGCAAGGCCCTGGACAGCCTGCGAAACCAGGGACTCGGCTGTCATTACGGGCGTTGGATGGTTCCCGGCAGGCCGCGGGTGATCCTGCTGGATTATCGTGGGCGGTATCCGAATCTCGGCCTCGACAAATACCTAT
>JBEKXM010000379.1:0-4892 GCA_049512115.1 Tepidisphaeraceae bacterium
GGGTAAAAGCTCCCTCCTCCTCAAACAACGGCGTGCTGAGATACCGTTCGCCGAAACTGCACATGATGGTGACGATCATTTTGCCCTTGTTTTCGGGGCGTGCGGCGACCTTGGCGGCGGCGGCGACGTTGCCGCCGGAACTGATCCCGCCGAAAATCCCTTCCTCCTTGGCCAATCGCCTGGCCCAGGCGAAGGCTTCTTCATCGGTGATCTGAATCACCTCGTCGATGATGTTGGTGTGCAGATTATTCGGGACAAAACCTGCGCCGATGCCCTGGATTTTGTGGCGGCCGGGTTTGACGGGCTGGTGCTGAAGGGTTTGGGTGATGACCGGACTGGCGACCGGCTCGACGGCGATGGCCTTGAAGCCGGGCTTGCGGGATTTGATCACCTCCGCCACGCCGGTGAGGGTGCCGCCGGTTCCCACGCCCGAAACCAGGATGTCCACCTTTCCGCCGGTGTCCTGCCAGATTTCCTCGGCGGTGGTCTTGCGGTGAATCTCGGGGTTGGCCTCGTTGTTGAACTGCTGGGGCATGTAGCTGTTTTTGTGTTCCTTGAGGATGGCTTCGGCGCGGTTGATGGCGCCGCGCATGCCATCTTCGGCGGAAGTCAGTTCGACCTGAGCGCCCAGGGCCTTGAGGAGCCGGCGGCGCTCGATGCTCATGCTCTGGGGCATGGTGAGGATGAGCTTGTACCCGCGTGCGGCACAGACGAACGCCAGGGCGATCCCGGTGTTGCCGCTGGTCGGTTCGACGATCACGGTGTCCTTGTTGATCTTGCCGGCGCGTTCGCCCGCCTCGATCATCGCCAGCCCGATCCGGTCCTTCACGCTGGACAACGGATTGAAGAACTCGCATTTGACCAGCACGGTGGCGTGGTCCTTGGGAATGATCCGGTTGAGGCGCACCAGCGGCGTTCCGCCGATGGTTTCGGTGATGTCGTTGAAAATGCGTCCCTGGGGTTTGAGGGGCATGGTTGTCTCCTTTATTCCAAGTGGCGATTTGCGTGTTGCAAGAGAAGAATCTCCTATTCGGACGCCTAACAAAACAAACCACAGAGGGCACGGAGATCACAGAGGACACAGAGATAAAGCAGTAAATTCAATACCTCTCTGTGCTCTCTGTGGCCTCTGTGATCTCTGTGTCAGTCTCATTGTTAGAGGCTTCATGATCAACTCGCAACTATTATCGCACTTCCTTTCCTTCCACAAGCGCCCGGACAATCTCCTCTTGCTCGAATTGTTCGGTCGATTCGTCCAATTGCCAGCTCGTCAAATCAACCGGCTGGCGATTGGCGATGGCGACAATGACATAACTGTAAAACGGCCAGGCGTGGCGGCGATCGGTCTCGCTGGGCCGGGCGGGGTGGTTGGGATGGCTGTGATAGAACCCCAGCACGGCCAGGCCGGCCTCGGCGGCGGACTTCTCCAATCGCATCAGCTCGCGCGGATCGAGTGAGAAGCGATGATATTGCTCGTCGGTGGGGAAAGAATTGCTCAGCGGCACCAGCCGAGCCACCACCCGGCGAACGCCCGAAGCGTCGGCGACGTCGCGTCCGAGCATCGCCCCGCAGCATTCGTTGGGATATGCGGCGGCGCCCTCCCGTTCAATCTGCCCGACCTGCTCGGGGGTTAGAATCAGGCTCATGGCCAATTCTCCGCTTCGAGACTGGCCTCCTGCCAGAAAGGCTCGGATAGATATTTCATGGCCGAATCGCAGAAAATGGTGACTACGACGCCTTGGTTGAGATTGCGGGCCAACTGCAATGCCGCATAGAGATTCGCCCCGGATGAAACGCCCACCAGCAAACCCTCCTCGCGCGCCAGGCGAAGGACCATTTGCTGCGCGTGGTCGGTATCAACTTCGATCTGATCATCGGCGAGCGATTCATCATAAATCCCCGGGACCAGCGCGGTGGGCATGTGTTTCAGGCCTTCCAATCCATGGAGCGGGCCATTCGGCTGCATGCTGATGCACTGGACGGCGGGGTTAAGCTCCTTGAGGCGGCGAGTGACCCCGACGAACGTGCCGCTGGTGCCCAGGCCGGTGACGAAATGGGTGATCCGCCCTTCCGTTTGCCGCCAGATTTCCATCGCCGTGGTTTCGTAATGGGCTCGCCAGTTGGCATCGTTGTTGTACTGATCGGGATAGAAGTACTTGTCGGGATCGGCATCGACGAGCTTGCGAACGTGGCGCTGGGCTCCATCGGTGCTTTCGTGCGGATCGGTCAGGATCAACTCGGCGCCGTAAGCGAGCAGGCATTGCTTGCGTTCGTGGTTGGCGTTTTTGGGCAGCGCCAGCGTCACCTTGTATCCGCGCTCGGCGGCGATCATCGCGTATGCAATGCCGGTGTTGCCGCTCGTGGCGTCGATGATGGTTTTTCCCTTGGTGAGAAGCCCGCGGCGTTCGCCGTCGAGGATCATGTTCAACGCGGCGCGATCCTTGACGCTTCCGCCGGGGTTGTACCACTCGGCCTTGGCCAGCAGTTCCACCCCGGGCAGGTCGGCGCCGATCCGCTTGAAGCGCACCATCGGCGTGTTACCGATCAACTCCAAAACCGATCGGGTGTGCTTTGCCTGATAAACCGCCGTGAGAGCCATACAATTCCTACTGATATTAGAGGTAAACCGGGTGTAGTCAATCGTCGTTGATAACTCTAATTTCCAACGAACCTTGCATAAAGTGAAGTCGCTCGCATCGGTTCGGTGGTTCCGTGGACGACGAGCCGGCCGTCGGGGAAAAGGGTCAACTCGATGCCGGGCGGATCGTTCAGCTTGCAGCGAACAAACCAGGGCGAGCAAGCAACTGTTCCTATGTTCTGCCAGCGCTGGGCGGTCGCGGCCAGATCAATCGGCTTGCTCGAAGCAGCGGGAAGGACCTGTACCGCGCGCCGGCCGCAGAGGGTTGTAGTGAAATCACCGCCGCTCGTCGAGAGAAAGGGAAAATTTCTCTGCCGGCAACAGGGACAATCGGAAGAGGCAACGGCCGTCGAGGGCAACGAGCGAAATTCACCCGTCCAGGCGTTCAGGGCGATCAAGGCGGGCGATGCGCCGATGGCCGGTGGACCCTGGACGAGGAATCGGATGGCCGCCGCCGCCTGCAAGGCCCCCACCACCGCCGCCGCCGGGCCCAGCACGCCGGCCGTGTCGCAGGTCGGCAGTTCATTCGCGTTGGGAGGATTGGGAAAGACGCAGCGCAGGCAAGCCGTGCGCTGCGGCCAGATTCCCCAGGCCCGCCCTTCCACGCCGACGCATCCGCCGTAAACCCAGGGAATGCGATTCTTCACCGACAGGTCGTTGATCAGGTAGCGAGTCGAGACGTTGTCCGTGCCGTCGAGAATGAGCTCGACATCCGCCAGGGATTCAATATTGGTCGCGTTGGCATCGGCGACGATCGGGTCGATGCGGACCTGGCGATTGATCTGGGCCAATCGGCGGGCGGCGGCGATGGATTTGGGCAATTCCTCGGCGGCATCACGCTCGTCGAACAACACCTGACGCTGGAGATTGCTCAACTCCACCAGATCGCGATCGACGATGCGCAGGAACCCGAGGCCCGCGCGCGTCAGCAACTCGGCCGCCACCGATCCCAACGCGCCGCATCCCACCAGCAGCGCGCGCGATCGGCCCAGGCGCTGCTGGCCCGGCGGACCAATCTGCGGGAGAACTTGCTGGCGATCATATCGGCCCATGACAAATGCCCGTTGACTCGATTATAGTGGCTGGCTGAAAAGGAGCGACATGCCCGTAGACACGCAGCAGATTCTTCAAGCGGCCGAGAAAATCGGCCAATTGCTTAAGGAACACCCGACGGTGGAGAAATTCAAGGCCGCGCAAAAGGCCGTGGCCGACGACCCCGACGCCAGCCGAATGCTGGCGGAATTCGAGCGGCAGTTGGAAGCCCTCGCCCGGCAGGAACAGCAAGGCCATCCCGCCACCGATGCCCAGCGAATGCAATTGGAAGGCCTGCAAGCCAAGATCGTCTCGCATATCAAGATCAAGAACCTGAATCTGGCGCAAGTGGAATTCGTCGATTTGCTGCGAAAGATCAGCCAGACGTATCAACGTCCGCTGTCGGATGCGGTTGCCGGCGCGGCGGGGCAGAAACCGCCGGGAAATTGACACGAGAATTACAGGGCAGAAATGGGACATTGGTTGCTGAAAACGGAGCCGGATTGCTATTCGTGGGACGATCTAGTCCGCGATAAGAAGACGGTCTGGGACGGAGTCACCAACGCGCTGGCCTTGAAAAATATCCGCGCGATGAAGAAGAACGATTCGGCCCTGATCTATCACACGGGCGAGGAACGGACGGCGATCGGAATCGCCGAAATCGTTTCCAACCCCTATCCCGATCCGAAGGAGAAGGACGAGCGCCTGGTGGTCGTCGATCTGAAGCCGAAACGGAAGCTTTCGCAAGGCGTGACGATTTCGGACATCAAAGCCGACCCCGCGTTCGCCGGGTGGATTTTTATTCGCAACGGGCGATTGAGCGTCGTTCCCGTGCCGGAGGAACTCTGGACACGGATCGAAGCGCTCGCCGAGGACAAACCATGAGCACCACTGATCCAGTACCCGCTCCGGCGCCGGGCGAAGGCCCGCATGCCGAGCCGGATGACCGCGAGGAAATTTATTTCGAAGGCTCTCCGCCTGTGCGGGCACTTGCGGGCAAAGTGTGCCTCTATGGGCTGATCGGCATCGCGCTGCTGGCCATCGCGGTTTGGCTGATCCATAAACACCTTGGACCCTGGTGGCTGGCGGTGGCATTCATCGTCGCCGCACTGGTGATGCCGCTGGTTCCCTGGGTCCTCAGCAAATGTGTCCGCTACCGCATCAGCAACTATCGCATCGACTACGAACGCGGCCTGCTGACGAAGAACATCGACACGATGGA
>JBEKXM010000380.1:0-4875 GCA_049512115.1 Tepidisphaeraceae bacterium
CAGAAGAACGGCCAGGGGTTGTGACGTTCGGGCGGCGGCGGCCAAGGCCTGCTGAAGGCGGTCGTCGAAAAGCATACGATTGGGAAGCCCGGTGAGCGCATCATGATGCGCCTGGAATGTCAGTTGCTCGGTAAGTTGGCGGTGCTCGCGGGCCACGCCGGTCAGTTCGCTGGCGAGCTTGAGCATTTCAACCGCCGACGCACCGGGCCGCTGATTGTCGCGAAGATAAATGCAGAAGGCCCCGCAGGGCTCGCGATGGCGGGAGTGAATCAACATCGCCCAGCAGGAACGGATTCCCTGCTCGTTCAGTTGTGGCTGGAGATCGGCCCAAACGGGTTCGTCGCACAAATCGCAGACGATTGCGCGATCCACCTGGTTGGCGGAGAGGGCGACGAAGCGAGCGATGATTTCGGGGAGCTTGGCTTCGATGGCATCTGCCAGGGCTTTGGGGAGCCTTGGCGCCAAATGCCGGCTTTGGTCGCCAATCAGGGCGACCGCGGCGGCGGCGGCGTGCGGCTCCTGGCGGTGGGCTGCATCCACCAGGCGATTGAGGATGTCGTCGATCGTGCGGCCCTGTGCGATCATTTCCAACGTTTCGGCCCGCACCTGCTCGCGATATTCCATCTGCTTGCGCAACGTGACGTCGCGCGCGGAAGCATAAACCTCCCCGACGCTTTCGCCGGCGGGATGCAAAGCCCTTCGGCAGGTGGA
Source organism: Tepidisphaeraceae bacterium (assembly GCA_049512115.1). Lineage (GTDB taxonomy): Bacteria > Planctomycetota > Phycisphaerae > Tepidisphaerales > Tepidisphaeraceae > PALSA-1353. Next base: position 712 of record JBEKXM010000380.1, read on the forward strand.
CTCCAGCCAGATGTATTTCCCGTCGGCGCGGCGGAAGCGGAACTCGATCTGCCCGGTTTCGCCCACCGAGCGGGCCGCGGCGTAACAGGTCTCGACGGCCTGCTTGTCATCCGGATGCACGAACCCACCCAGCTTGAGACCGACGATCTCCTCGGGCGCATAACCAAGAATGGCCATGGACGCGGGCGACACGTACAGGAAAGTGCCGTCAAGCGTCTGGCGGGAAATCACGTCCGAGGAGTTTTCCGCCAGGACGCGGAACCGCTCCTCCTTCTGCGCCAGCAGGTCGATCAGGTTCCTGGTATGAAGGGAGGAGCGGACGCGGGCGCGGAGTTCCGCCGGATCGAACGGCTTGGTGATGTAATCGGTGGCGCCCATCTCCAAACCGCGAAGCTTCTCTTCGGTGGAAGAAGCGCCGGTGAGGAAGACGATGGGGATATCCGCGGTCGCCGGATCGGACTTCAATCGCTTGCAGACCTCAAACCCGTCGGCGCCGGGAAGATCCACGTCCAGAAGAATGAGATCAGGACGCAGTTCGGCGGCGGCGGCCTGGGCGTCCCGGCCATCGGCACAGGAAATGAAATCCAGTGGTTCCCGCGCCAACCAGACCCGCACGAGCTCCTGAATATCCTCCGAGTCGTCAACTATGAGCAATTTTTGATTGGACATCGTTCTCCCTGTTGGCGTCGTAGCCCTCAACGCCACGGATCAGCTCGATCAAGTCGTTGACTGCGATCTGGACGGCTTCGGCCTCGGCGGTCGCCTTGATGAGGGATTCCGCCTTGGCGGCGACTTCGGTGATCTTCGGGAAGCCATAGCCCGCGCCGGCGCCCTTCAGTTGGTGCAGAAGCCGCCGCAGTTCGTCCATGTCATGGCTTGCCGAGAGCGACGCCAGCGAGTTGACGCGGGCGGGAAGCCGCGACACGAACCCGAGGACGGCGTGCTGCATGGCGGCGTTGGCAGAATCGGCGTTCGCGGGGCGCAACTCCTCAGCGGTTTTTGGGGGCTTGTCGGGCTCCGGTGGCGCCGCCACCACAGCCGCAGCAGCGTGCCGCTGGCTATCGCCAGACTGTCTCATGTACCCATTCACGGACCGCAGCAGGACCTCCTTATCGATCGGCTTGGTGAGGTAGTCGGTGCAGCCGACGTCCAGGCATTTGGCGCGATCGCCGCTCATGGCGTGAGCCGTCAGAGCGATGATCGGGAGCTTGTATCCAAGATTGCGGAGCTGCGCCGTGGCCTGATATCCGTCGAGCACGGGCATCTGCATGTCCATCAGCACCAGGTCGAACGTCTCGGCTTTGACGCGTTCGACGGCCTCCAGGCCGTTGGGAACCACGACGACCTCGGCGCCGGCCATCGTCAAGTGCATGGTGATCAGATGCTGATTGTCGACGCCGTCCTCGGCCAGCAAAATCCGGCCATGAAGTGCGATCTCATCGGGTTGCGACGGCGAGGCGAGAACGGCGAGCATCGATTCGGTGAGACCGTGACGCATGGGCACGCCGTCCAGCGGCCCGCCGTCAACGACCAGGGTGAACTTGCTGCCGCGCCCAAGCTCCGATTGAATGAACAGGTCGCCGCCCATCAGTGTCGCCAGCCGTTTGCTGATGACCACTCCCAGCCCCGATCCGCCGGACTTGCGCGTCATCGACTCGTCCGCCTGGACAAACGGCTGGAATAGACGGCCGATCTGTTCCGGCGTCATTCCGATGCCGGTGTCGCTCACCTCGGCCTTGACATGGCTGGAGCCGGCGGAGGTTTTTTCCACCGAAACCGTGATGCACACTTCGCCCTGCTCGGTGAACTTGATGGCATTGCCGGTCAGGTTCATCAAGACCTGCTTGAAGCGCAACTGGTCGGTCCGGACGATCTCGGGAATGTCGCCGGCAAATTCCACCCTCAGGTTAATCTGCTTGGCAATCGCCCGGACACGCAGCATCGAGACCACGTCGACCGCGAGCCTGGCCACGTCGCAAGGGATTCTGTCGACCGTTAACTTCTCGGCTTCAATCTTGCTGATGTCGAGAATGTCGTTGATGAGGTCCATGAGATGGCGGGCATTGCGCCGCACGACCTGGAGGCAGTTCACCCGATCGGACATGGTCTGCACGGGCGAGAGCATCAGGTCGGAATAGCCGAGGATCGCGGTCATGGGGGTGCGGATTTCGTGGCTCATGTTGGCCAGGAAAGCGGTCTTGGCGCGGCTGGCCTCCTCGGCCTTGTCCTTGGCGGAGGAAAGCTCGGCCGTGCGGGCCGCCACCAGTTCTTCCAGATGGTGCCGGTGGAGATTCAATTGTGCGTCTCGCTGCTCGATCTGCTCGAGCATGGCGTTGAAGCAATCGACGAGCCGTCCCAATTCGTCGTCGGTGGTCTTCGTGGCGCGGACCCGGTAATTGCGGTCGTCGGTGATGGTTTGGGCGGTCTTGCTGAGATGTTCGACAGGCCCCACGATGAAGCGTGAAAGCCGGCGAGAAAGCGCCAGCGCCAGCGCCATGGCGCTGAGCATCACGGTGCCGAAGACCATCGTGGAGTCGCGGGCGCACTCGGACAACTGGCTGAGGTCGGACTGCACGTACACCCAACCAAGCAGGCGTCCGTTTAACTCCACGGGGCTGGTGACAACCAGCGAATCGGCGCCGAACTGGCATTCGCCGGGTCCCAGCGGCGTGAATGGCGGGAGGCGCACTGCGGCGTCGCGGAAATAGACCGCCAGCTTTTTCCGGGAGCGGTCATAGATGGAGGCGGCGACAACGTGCGGTTCGGCGCGAAGCGACGCGAGGGTCTGTGCCGCGTCGTTGGCGTCGCCAAAAGAGAGCGCGGCGGTCGTGTTCTGGGCGACGATGTTGGCGTAGGTCTGGGTGTCGGTGACGAGCGCGTGGCGGATCTCGCGATAGTTGAAGATCGCCAGAACCACCCCGGCACACAGCAGCGCCGCGCCCGCCGAAGCCACGCTCATCGCCAGCAGTTTCGCCTTCAGCGTCTTCAAGATGAAAGGAGGTTTTTTTTGCGTTTTCATTTCCGGTAAATCCTGGCGAGTTTCATGAGCTTGGCGCTGACCTTGAGCCCATCGGCGGCAATGGGGTCGGGATTGATTTCAAAACGTATTCGATTGTCCTCGAAGAAGAAGCGGATGCCGCCGCCGGCCGGGATAAATCCGTCGCTCTCGCCGACGGTCAAGACCGGCTTGCCGTCGAGTTTGTCACACAGCGCCTTCGCCGACGAGTCCTGCGAGGCCGGGACGAACAGGAGCTGGCATGAGCCGACGCTGTCCACCGAGGCGAAATGCTGAACGGTCACGGAGCGATCGGCCACCGATTTGGCCGCCATGGCCTGTTCCAGCGCCCCGTTGAACGGATCGGCGCCGACCGTGGCAACAACGAACGGAGAATCCTTCGAAGCGAAGGCGGAATCGGGCCATTCGACAAACTGCGTGAAGTTGTACACAAAAGCGGCTTTCACCTGATATTCCCGCGTCGGGGCATCCGCCCGGCATGGAAGCGTCGCGGTAACCACCGCGATGACCACTCCCATTTTCAATGCCCATCCTCGGCTACGCATACGTTTCCCTGCCCAACATGACTGCCGGCGCGTCTTGGCGCACCGGTCTCAAAACGACATTGACCACTCAGCAAAGATCGTCCGCGGCACCTCCGTGGACATAACCGTGTTGGAGGCGATGTCGCCGGATTCGTAATGACGGTTCTGAAGAAGATTCTGCACGCCCACGGTCACGGTCATGTTCGGTCTCACCTGCCAGCGAAGATTCATGTCCAGGCGAAAATAACTCGGAACGCTCTGGTAACTGTCGCCGGTTGCGATCGCGTTGATGTACGAAAGCGCATCAACGTAATAGAGCGAGGTATTGAGTTGCAGGTTCTTGAGCAAATCCAGATAGCAGTGGACCTGGAACTGATTTTGTGGGCTGCTTCCATTGACGAGCTGCACCAGATAGTTCGGAATGAAGAAATCGCCGGGTGAATTCGATTCCACCTGGGCATGACCCGTGAGGTAGCTGTAACTCGCCGCCAGCCGGCATCGTTCAGCAACCTGCCAGTTCACGGATACCTCCCCGCCCCAACTGGAAGCGTCCACGGCATTGGCGTAATCCACTTGCCCTGGCAGAAGAACATTGGGCACGGGCTCGATCAGGCCGGAATAGGT
>JBEKXM010000381.1:0-4873 GCA_049512115.1 Tepidisphaeraceae bacterium
AAGATGCGGTATAGACATTTTCCCCAAGCAGCATCGGACTACCGCGTGGCTCGCCGGTGGTGCAGTCCCATATGCGCGCCGTGCCGTCCCCGCAGACCGTGACAATCAATCTTCCGTCGCGGCTGAACGACGCGGAGCGGACAAAGTTTCCATGCCGCATTGGTTCGCCCACCCGGTTGCGGGTGGCGGAGTCCCAAACTTGTGCCGTGCTGTCCTCACTGGCGGTGACCACCCGTTTGCCGTCGGGGCTGAAAGACGCGGAATTGACCTTTTGCTTATGCATCATTGCGTGGCCGAGTAATTGGCCGTTGGCCGCGTCCCAAAGTCGCGCGGTGTGATCATAACTGGCCGTGACCACCCTTGTGCCGTCCGGGCTGAATGATGCGGAGATCACGCCGCCTTCATGTTGCATTGGCGCGCACACCGGCTTGCCGGTGGCCGCGTCCCATTCCCGCGCCGTGTCGTCCGCACCGGCGGTCACCACCCGCGAGCCGTCCGGGCTGAACAATGCGGAATTGACCGGCCCGTCATGGCGCATCGGCTCGCAAAGAGGCTCGCTGCTGGCAGAGTCCCAGACCCTCGCGTTACCGCGAAGAATGGCCGTAACCACCCGGGTGCCATCCGGGCTGAACGACGCCGAATTGACCGGCCCCTCACTCCGCATCGGCGCGCCGAGTTGCTTGCTGGTGGCCGCGTCCCAAATCCGCGCCGTGCCGTCCTCACTGGCCGTGACCACCCGCGACCCGTCCGGGCTAAACGACGCGGATTTGACAGGACCCTCATGATGCATCGGACCGCAGATCTGCTTGCTTGTGTCCGCGTCCCACACCCGCGCCATGTGATCCTCACTGGCGGTGACCACGCGTGTTCCATCGGGGCTGAACGACGCGGAATTGACAGGACCCTCATGCTGCATCGGATCACACATCGGCTTGCCTGTGGCCGCGTCCCAAATCCGCGCCGTGCCGTCCTCACTGGCCGTAACCACCCGCGACCCGTCCGGGCTAAACGAGGCGGAATTGACCGGCCCCTGATGCCACATCGGCGCGCTCAACGGCTTGCCGCTAGCCGCGTCCCACACTCGCGCCATGCGATTGTCACTGGCGGTCACCACCCGCAAGCTGTCTGGGCTGAAGAATGCGGACTTGACCATCAGCCCCGGTCGCATTAGCTCACGCAGCAACTTGCCAGTGGTGGCATCCCATACGCGCACTGTGCCATCATCGCTGGCCGTAATCGTGCATTTGTCGTCCGGGCTGAACGACGCGGAATTGACCCGTGCGGCATGTCGCATGGGGTCGCCCAGTGGTTTGCCTGTGGCGGCATCCCACACCTGCGCGGTGTCGTCGTCGTTCGCCGTAATCACCCATTTGCCGTCCGGGCTGAACGACGCGGACATGGCCGACCCATTGTGCCGAAACTCCACGAGTGGCACTGGATGGCGATATAAAATTGCGATGGATCGCACCATTGCATTTCGATTTTCGGGGTTTTCCCGTAACGCCCTGGCAAGATACGCCAACGCTTCAGTATCCTTGTTCTCCCCTGCGAGCAAACTGCCGAGCTGGTAATCTGAATCAGAAGCCGACTTCTCCGCACTTTGGCGGGCGCTATTGACCATGACGAACGCGATACCGACGACGCCCATGAATACCAGCGCGGCGGCGCTGACATATCGGCGGAACGTGGCCAGCCGCTTGCGGTGCTCGGCAGCCCTTTCGGCGGCCCTCAGGGCTGCGTCCACACTGGACTTCTGGGCCCGGCGCGCATCCAATTCCCGCAGCTTTGCGGCCAGAATGGCGGCCCCCGCGATCCGCCGAGCGGGATCGCCATCCACGGCGGATGCGATGTCTTCTCGAAGCAATTCGTCGGGAACGTCCCGCTGCCAGCCTTCGCCGATCGGACGCTCCAAGTCTCCCACCGCCATCTGATATAAAATGACGCCCAGGGCGTACACATCGCCGGCGGTGGTGAATGTCTTACCGGCAGTTGATTCAGGCGGAGCATACATTCGTGTTCCGGATCGGCTCGACTCGTTATCCGTCAGCAGTGATTGTGTGAAACCGGCCTGAGTAATCTTCAGGTCGTTCAAGCGAGAACGGTCGGTCAGGATGCCGATGCCGAAATCGGACAGGACAGGTCGGGGATTGCCGTCTTCATCGCGAATCAGAATGTTCGACGGCTTGAGATCCTTGTGCAGGATGCCGACGGAGTGCGCGGCGGCCACCGCCTCGGCGATGCGGATCACCAAATCCAGCCGAACCGATAACGGTATCTTGTCGATTCCACCCTGTTTGCCGGCCCAATCGAGCAGATTGCCGCCGGGTTCGTACTGGCTCTCCAGAAGGTATGGCGGCGATTCCAGCGAAATATCATAAAGCCGCGCAATGTCATTCCGATTCCCCAACGCATCCCTGATCAGCCGGAACAGCGTCATTTCTCGCTTAAACGACCGCAGCCGGTCCGATGAGAAGCAGAACTTGCAGACGCGCCACTCCTTCGTGCTCTTGTGAGAGGCCAGCCAGACCTCGCCGAAGCCGCCGTCGCCAATCTTCTTTTCCAGAACCCAGCCGGCTCGGCGTGGGATCGACTGCCCGAGGGCCGGACGCCAGCCGCGCATCGCCTCATCATCCGGCGACCCCACGTACCATGCCTTGTCGGTCTTCTCCGGCGCCTTGGACGGCGCAGTGCCTTGCGCGCCAACCTCGAAAACCTCCTGCGGGTCGGAAATATCCGTGAATCGGTAGAAACCGTGAGCTTCCCAACAGAGCAGCGGGCAGGCTGTTCCTTCACCGCATATAGGATGGTCGCGGACGTACTGGCGCGCGTTGTCGAAGGCGGCACGGCTGACCAGGATCTGGCCGGGAAGTGCCAAGGACTGTATGCGGGCGGTCATGTCGGCCGCCGGGCCGACTAGCTTGGGCTTTCCATAAATGTCCTGGTCGAGAACCGAAACTTCTCCCTGGTGGACACCGATGCGCACACGGAACGGAACTGAGGAGGAGGCAGGCGTAAAATCCGGATCGGTGTTGATGGCGAATTGGAACCGCAGCGCGGCGCGAACGGCGTCACTGGCGGTTGCGAAGGTAGCCATGTATCCGTCGCCGACGTCCTTGAGCACGTCCGCGCCCGGAATGGACGCGGCGATCTGACGGAATAGTAAATCGTGTTTGCGCGCTAGATCGGCGTAAGCGGCGGCGCCCAGATTCTCCCGCTGCTTAAGCCTTGTGGAATCTGCAACGTCCGTAAACATAAATACCATCAATCGCGAGGATTGTCGATCGGGCCGAGGAAGCTGAATCGACCCTAGCGCTTCGCCTCGCCCCGTCGAACCCGCGATAGCCGCCAGGTCGATGCCTACCTCCCGGGCGCTCTGATAGCGGCGGCCCGGCTCCTTCTCGAGCATTCGGAGAACGATACCGTCCAATCGCAGGTCGATTCCTGCGCTTTGCGAGGGGGGCGGGAATCGTCCGATGGGGAGGCCGCCAGTTAGCATCTGGTACATCAACACGCCCAACGAATAGATGTCCGCGCGATGGTCCACTTCCGTGGGCCGCTCCAATTGCTCTGGAGCCATGTACTTGGGCGTGCCGATCACTTGTTCCGCTGTGGTCGAGGTCTGGGCCAGTTCACCGAGGAGCTTTGCGATCCCAAAATCGGCTATTTTCGCCTGACCCCGAAGATTCAGTAGGATGTTTTCCGGCTTGATGTCCCGGTGGACGATGCCGCGTTCGTGGGCGTACTGGAGGCCCTGACATACCCGAAGGACTATTTGGAGAACGCCGGGCACGTCCTTCTTGCCCGCGTCCATCCATTGACGAAGGTTCATTCCGTCGACGAATTCCATGAGAAAGTAGAACAAACCTTCGCGTTGGCCGCTGTCGTAGACGGTCACGATGTGCGGGTCGTTGAGCTTCGCCATTGCCTGGGATTCTCGAACAAACCGGCGTGCCAAAACGGTCTCCAGGGACACCTGTCTCGGCAATACCTTAAGTGCCGCCATGCGATCAAGACTCTTTTGGCGGACTTTGTAAACCGCCCCCATTCCCCCGCGGCCCAGCATCTCGAACACTTCCAATTCCTGGAACAGTGCCGCAAGAGTTTCGACTTTCGGAGGAATCCAGGGGCCGGACCCAGACGGTTCCGCGACCGAACTAGTCTCCGTTTGCTCGGGATCAGTGGCGTGATCGAACAGGCATCGGGGGCAAATCCCTTCCGTCACCCCAGGATGCAGCGGATGGCCACAACGTGTGCATTTGTTGGCGCTCATAGTGACCCGCGGCTAAAGGCACGCCCGCAACTCGCAGATTTCCTCGTCGACTAATGCCGGATCGGCCACCGTCTGAGCAACTTCATCCCGTAAAATTTCCCGGTAACGGGCCCGCAGGCGATGAGCCGCCGTCTTGACCGCTTGGGGTGTGGTGGTGAGTTGCTGCGCCAATTGAGCGTAGCTGGGTGCGTCCAATTCACCGGCCATCGCGTTTTTGAGGCCTTCGAACAGTGCCAGGCTGTTTCGCCGGACGTATTCTTCGCGCAGACGACTCAGAACCTGGGATAGGACTTCCAATGCCCAATCGCGTTGGAAGAGCAGGTCGGGAGTCATGTGATCGACCGGCTCGACCTGGTAGCGGCCCAGAGCGTCGCTTGTGTCCAGCGGCCGGATTTTCACTCCGCCGCCCCTTTTTTGGGCGTGCTCACTGTCCAACTCGTTGCAGAGAAAATGATTGGTCGACGCCAGAAGAAATGATCGGAATTTCCCCTTGCCTGGATCGACCGTGGCCAAATCGTTCTTTTCGAGAAGGCGAGCGAAAAAGCCCTGGGTAAGATCCTCGGCACGGGGATGATCGAATCCATGTCGGCGGATATGGGCATA
>JBEKXM010000382.1:0-4866 GCA_049512115.1 Tepidisphaeraceae bacterium
CATCGCCGAGCCCTACCCCTTCGTCATCGACCTGGAAAAATCTCACGGACCCTGGCTCGCAACCCTCGATGGCCGCGAGATTTTCGACTGGGCCGGCTATTTCGGCTCCAAGCTCATCGCCCACAACCACCCCGGCCTCACCGAGCCGGAATATCTCCACAACCTTCTCCTGGCCGCCAACAACAAAACCGCCAATCCGGATTTCCTCACCCCCCAATGCCTGGAGTATTACCGTCTGCTGCACGAACTCGCCCCGGTTTCGATGCGCAATCCCCGGCTCGAAGTTTACGCCGTCAATTCCGGCGCCGAGGCCGTCGAGAACATGATGAAGTATTTCATCAACCTCCACCATCAGAAGCTCAAACGCGCGGGCAAGAACCCCGTCTCCGGCCGGTTCATTCATTTCGATCAGGCCTTCCACGGCCGCACCGTCTTCGCCCTCAACGTCACCGAGCTTACCAACGACCCCGTCATCACCCGCGATTTCCACGGCTTCATCATCGGCAACGTCAAGGTCCCCTTCCCCTACCTCGATTCCTCCCGCCCGGATTCCGAGAATCAGAAATCCACCGATGAAAGCCTCGCCGCTATCGAACGAATCCTCCAGCTCTGCCGCGACGAGGTCGCCGGCATCATCGTCGAACCCCTTCAGGGCGCCGGCGGACACCGCATCGCCCTGCCCCGATTTTTCCGAAGCCTCAGCGAATTGGCCCATCGCCACAACACCTTCCTCGGCTTCGACGAGGTTCAAACCGCCGGCGGACAGGCCGGAACCTTCTGGGCCATCGACCAGTTCGATTTGCCCCATCCCCCGCAGGCCGTCGCCTCCGCCAAAAAACTCGGCGCCGGCGTCGTTTACATGCTCTATCCCATGGAAGACCACGGCGTCCTGGACAGCACCTGGGGCGGACACCTGGCCGACATGGTGCGCTTCGTTCAGGAGATGAAAATCGTCCGCCGCGAAAAGCTCATCGAGCAGGTCCCCGAAAAATCCGCCCGACTCCGCGCCGGCCTCGAGTCCCTGGCCGCCAAGTATCCAAAGCTCCTCTACAATCCCCGCGGAATCGGCCTATATCAAGGCTTCAGTCTCCAGCCGAGCATCGACAAATCCGCATTTCTCGACGCCGCCTTGGAATCCGAATCCCTCCTCCTCCTCGGCGCCGGCACAGACAGCATCCGCCTGCGCCCGACGCTGAGCGTCACCATGGAGGAGATTGATTTGCTGATCGAGAAGCTGAATCGCTGCCTGGCGAAAATTCGAAACTTGAAATTCGAATGACGAATCAAGTTCAAAATTCGAAGCACGAAACTGCCTTTGTTTCGAATTTTGAATTTCGAATTTGATTCGTCATTCGAATTTCGAGTTTCGAGTTTAACACTCACAGCATCGCCACCGGATCCACATCCACCGCCACCGCTTCCGCCTTGGCGAATCCTCCGGCCGCGCGAACCGCCGCCAACACCGCCTGCAACGGTTCCGGCCGGTCCGCCTGGAGCAAAATCTGATTGCGATGAAACCCCGCGATTCGATTTATCACACACGGCATCGGGCCGCGCATCGTCACGCTCTTCCCGGCCGCCGCAATTGCCGTCGTTACCTTTTCCGCCACTCCATGAGCGATCTTATGCAACTCCGCCTGATCCTGATGCCGAAGGATGATCCGGGCCATCCGCACGAACGGAGGCAGCCCCACCTCGCGCCGGCCGGCAAGTTCCGTCGCCGCGAATCCGGCGTAATCCTGCTTCAGCGCCGTCCGGATCGTCGGGTCGTCCGGCAAAAACGTCTGCACCACCACGCGCCCCGCCGCATCGCCTCGCCCGGCCCGGCCGGCAACTTGCGTGATGAGCTGAAACGTCCGCTCGGCGGCGCGAAAATCCGGCAATGCCAACGCCGTGTCACCGCTGATCACGCCCACCAGCGTCACGTTCGGATAGTCCAGCCCCTTGGCGATCATCTGCGTCCCCAGGATCACCTGCAATTCCCCCTTGGCAAAACGCGACAGCGTCGATTCGTAATCCTTGAACGTCCGCATCGAATCACTGTCCACGCGGGCAAATCGCAGCTCCGGCATCTTCCGCCCCAGCTCCTCTTCCACCCGCTGCGTGCCCAGGCCAAACAGGCTCAATTTCTTCCCGCAGATCGGACACCGCTCCGGCAGCACCTGGGTGGCCAGGCAATAATGGCAAAGCATCTGCCCCGTGTGCAGCGACGCCGCGCCCGATGCCCCCGTGGCATGCGACTCCACCGAGCGATGGTAGGTCATGGTGGTATCGCAGTATTTGCACTTGATCGGCTCTCCGCAGGACGAGCAGAAGACGAAGTTGGAATACCCCCGCCGGTTCAGGAGCAAAATCGCCTGCCGCCCCGACTCGACCGTCGTGCGCAGCAGATGCTCCAGCCGCTGCGATATCAGGTGCACCCCGCGCCGCATCCGCCGTTCCTGGTGCATGTCCACCAGTTCCGTCGCCGCCAGCGCCAACCCGCGCACGCGCCGCGGCAATTTCAAATAGTGATATCGCCTCTTCGCCTCTCCCAGCATTTCCCCCTCCCCTGGTACTCCGGGCCAGGGCTGGGGTGGGGGTCTTTCCGCAGGCCGATCGACGTCCCCCCGGCACAGCCGGTACATCTCCAGCGACGGCGTGGCGCTGCCGAGGATGACCGGCACGTCTTCGATCTGCGCCCGCTTGATTGCCACGTCGCGGGCGTTGTAGCGCGGGGCCTGATCCTGCTTGTAGCTGGAATCGTGCTCCTCATCGACGACGATCACGCCCAGCCCCGGCATCGGCGCGAACACCGCCGACCGCGCCCCGACCACCACGTCGGCCCCGCCGTCGCTGATCTGCTGCCAGAACCGGTGCCGGTCCGTCGCCGTCAGCCCGCTGTGCAGCACCGCCACACGCTTGAATCGCGCCTTGAATCGCCACACCGTTTGCGGCGTCAGCGCGATCTCCGGCACCAGCACCAACGCCCGCTTCCCGATCCGGATCGCTTCGGCGATCACCTGTAAATAAATCTCCGTCTTCCCGCTCCCGGTGACTCCATGCAACAGATTGACGCTGAATCCACCCTCCAGCACCCGAGGCCGAAGGTCCTCAAATGCCTTCTTCTGGTCCTCGTTCAGCTCGATCTTCGCCTCATCCCCGCTTCCCTGCGCGATGTTCTCGGTCATCTTCGGCAGATCGATTTCCGACCGGATCGTCACCAACCCAAGTGCGACCAATTTTCTCACCGTCGGCGCGCGGACGCCCGCCTCGCCGGCAAGCCGGTTCAACTCGATCCCCTTGTCCTTCTCCACTTGCAGCAGCCGCGCCAGCACCGCTCGCCGCTTGCGCGACTTGCTCTTTTCCAGAGCTTCCTGAATTCTCTCCGGCCCCTGCGCCAGGCGGACGATGCTGCTGTACCCGATCCCGATCTTCTTCTTCACCGCCGCGGGGATAACGCTCTCCAGCACCACCCCCAACGGGGCCGAATAATACCGTCCCATCCACCTCGACAATTCCATCACCGGCGGCGAAACCAGCACCCGCTCATCGTCGATGCCGAGCAGATCTTTCAGCTTCGGCAGCTCGCTGGTTCCCCGCACCGCGACCACCCATCCCCGCATCGGCCGATTGTTTCGCCCCAGCGGAACCCGCACCCGCATTCCAACGTGAATCCTCCCCTCCAACTTCCGCCCAATCGCATAATCGAATACCCGATCCACCCCCTGCTCCAAGGCCACCTGTGCCACCGGCCCCGCCGCGGACCCCGCCTCCATTTCCGGCGGCCCCGCCTGCGGAAATAATGTCGCCGGCTCATTCAATGATTCACCCTTGCTGGAGAACTTTAGTCCCCGCGCGGCCGTTAGGCAAATGTTCGCGTCGAGACATTTCCGCCTATCCACAGTAAACTTCGCCGCAACATGACTGATGCGCCTGCACTATATCTGGATGACCACACTTTCGGGCAACGGGTTCTGGGAATCTGGACCCCCAGCGTCATGGGTGCGCGGATCGCGCTGGCCATCGCGGTCGGCGTCAATTGCCTGATCTTCGCCGCCGCTTCGCGATATTTTGAGCTTCCGATCCTTCCCGGCTATGACGGTAGCGTTCTTTGCCAGCCCTCGCCCGTCTCCGCCTTTGCCGTCGTGGCCGTGGCGCTGGCGGTTGCCACGCTGGTCGGCACGGTCCTGGCCGGGGCCGTGAGGTTCGAGGCCGGGCTCTTCGCCGCGGCGTTTGGCCTCATGGCCTTCTCCCTGCGCTGCGGCACCATGCAATCCGTCCTCCTCGAAGCCGGTGGAAACGAAGCCGTTTTCGTTCGTCTAGCCGTGGAACTGCTGATCCTCGGCATATTCCTCGGCGGAATGTGGACCGTGCTTTGGCGCCTCGCCCGCGCCGCCCACGGCCGTCTCTCCATCCCGCGCGAGAAAAATTCCGGCTGGCTCAACAACCTGACCGCAACGGTTGCCCAAACCATCACCACCGGCATTTTCATGTTCATCCTCTGCCAATCGGAAGCCAAATATCAGGCTCTGGCCTCCGTCGGCCTTGCGTCATGGCTCGGATCGATGATCGCCTACAAATACGCCCCGGCCCGGCCCAGCATCTGGTTTTGGATCGGACCTCTGCTGGTGGGCTTGATCGGCTACGTCCTGGCCGCCATGGGCCAGGATACGAATCTCGACATCGGAAGCCCCGCCGGCACCTTCGCCGCCCTCGCCCGCCCATTGCCCGTCGACTACGCCAGCCTGGGAACCGCCGGGGCAATTCTGGGATATTGGATGATGAGGAAGAAAGGCGAGGAGGAATAAACTCGAAACTCGAAACTCGAATGACGAATCAAATTCGAAATTCGAAATTCGAATTTCCGCGCTTCGAATTTGATTC
>JBEKXM010000383.1:0-4821 GCA_049512115.1 Tepidisphaeraceae bacterium
GCCGAAGGCCCCGACGCGCCCGATATGAACGCCGATGCAAGCCGCAAGTTCTCCCCCATCTGGCCCATGAGGCTGATGCCGGCGCTGAATCCGGTTTGCCGCCGGAATTGATCGAAAAGCGACGGCATACCGCGGCCGCCGGGTCCGGGCAGGGGATCACGGAACGTCCTGACGTGAGTCTGATCGAACGACCAGACGATCAGATCGGCGCGGGGCGCTGCGGGCCTCTGCCAGACGGCGACGCCGCTGACGGCGGCGGCCAACAGCAGCGTGAGGATCGGTTTACCCAGTGAAAATCGCACGGCCTACGGCGATTGTCGCGTGCCGGACGGGGGGTGGCAAATGAACTCCACGGCAAATGGCGCGTGGCGAAAGCGTCTGGAGGAACGTAGACTCAATGTATGGGTTCCGGCCCCCACATTCTGCCGAATGTTCCGCGAATCGCGGCGCAGCCGCAGTCCCTGCCTTATGAGCCGGTATGTGCCATCTTCCGGCGATATCTGCGCGGGCAGAAGCTGAAGTTCACGCCGGAGCGGGCGATGATCCTCGACGCCGTGCTTCGCAAAACGGCGCTGTTCGAAGCGGAGCAATTGGCGGTGGATTTGCGCCAGCTCGGCCACCGTGTCAGCCGCGCCACCGTTTATCGCACCCTGGCTCACCTCCAGGATGCCGGGATTCTTAAACAGGTCTTTTTCGACAATAAACAGTCCTATTACGACGTGATCGTCGGCCGGCAGGTTTATGACTATCTGATCTGCGTGACCACCGGCAAGGTGATCGAATTCAACAGCGAGAAGCTGCGTAAGCTGCGCGACGAGATTTGCCGTCAGCACGGTTTTGAGCCGCTGTCGCATCAATTCCACATTTTTGGCTTAAGCCCCGAGGCCAAGGCCGAGGCTGAAAAGAGCGGCAGCGGCAAGAGCGCTGCCACGCGCGGGTAAATCAGCACATCGCGATGAACGTCGCCAGGACAAGAATGCCAATCCGGATCTTCCTGTCCCAAAAGCCCGAACTGGTGAGGTGGTTTAGCATACGGCGGTTGCCAACCTTCTTGCGTGATTCGGATCATACAAGCCCCATGCCGGAAGCGGGAGTTTGGTCGTTCCCCTCAACAGTTCGTTGCTGCGGGCCACGGGGGCGCGTTGGCGTTGTTCCGTTTATGCCGGACTGATTCCGCAAGACATCGCGGCAAGACGACTGCGGATGCAACCGCGCAACGCCGCATCTGCAAGAACGCGCCGCACGCCGATTTCCGACCACAGTCGCTAAAGATAGTAAGTTGTTATACGCAGAAAGCTCGCCATTCCCGGACCGCGCCGGTTTCCGCCACAGATTTTGACAATTTTTTAATGAATCTTGGATATTTGTAAACCATCGCTTGAAGATGGAGGAGATTTGCGCATAAAAGAGAAATCTGCCATGGCTGGAGATCAATGAGATGATTCTTACCGATGGAGATGACTTTTGGTCATCTTCACAGCATATAATGGCAATCGGACTTTGTTTTTTGCCGTGAGGAAACGTGTCATATAGACAAATATTCGACAGTCTTAGCAAGGTAGTGCGATTTTCCGAGGCTTGGCTCGTCAGCACAACGCCTCGGGGTGGTCTTCAGATCGTTCAGCCATCGCATCTTGGGGAGAATTGGGTTAAGCCCTACTCCACCGAATTCCAGACCGAAGATGCTCCAACGTGGCGCGCGATTATTAGTAACCGTACCGTTTGCGCGGAAGACGTCTGGACCGGAGGCGTTGAGGCCTCCCGGTACTACCGGGATTTCCTGGATGGGGCGAAGTTGCGGCGTTTGGTTGCCGCGCCCGTCAAATCGCCGGTGTTTCCCGGGTATGACGGCGCGCTGCACGTTTATGGCACTTCCGAGTTGGGCGGTTTCACGGATTTGGAAGTGAAAGCGATCACCGATGCCGCCGGACAGATCGGCCGCGATGCCGCCGCGGCGCGATCTTCACGCCTGGTGCACGGCGACTGCGCCAACACGCCGTCCTGGATGCTGCGCCCCGGCAACCGATTGATGGTCCTCAACGCCAGTTTCAAGTCCATTCTCGGCCAGGCGATCCCGGACCTCGATGAGCGCGTCTCGGATCAGTTGTATCAGGATGCCCGGCAACGGTTGCAGCGCCTCGGCGGCGAACCGATGAGTTCCGATCGCATCGCATTACCCGACTCGCGCGGACAACTTTGGATTTTCCGCGCCGTGGCGTATCGCGGCTATCCCGCGCTGGGCCCGGGCCCCGTTCTCTTTTATTGCCTGCTGCCTAGTTATTGCGATTGGGTCTCGCTACGGGCCGCGGATTTTTCCGCCGATGCCGAACTCTCCCGCCTCGTGCCCGCCATCCATTTCATGAGCGAGCATTTCCGCAGGGGGCCGGCCCTCGGCGAAATCGCCAGGCACGTCCATCTCAGCCCGTTCCATTTCCACCGCCGCTTCACCGAACTTCTTGGCATCACCCCCAAGCATTTCCTGCTGGAATGCCAGATCTTTCATTCCAAGCGCCTGCTGTATGGACGCGCCACGGAACTGGCCGAGATTTCCAAAATATGCGGCTTCGCCCACCAGAGCCATTTCACCAGCCGATTCAAACAGTATGTAGGCCTCACCCCGACGCGCTGGCGAAAACTGGCGACCAAGAACGACGAGCCGGCGCGCGGGCGGATCGAGGTCCATTGATCACCACCTGCAAAACCGCTTTCAAAAACTTTGAAACCGCAGGTCGCCCCGTCGATGCGATATAACTTTCGCCATGAACCCGGCCATCGCATCCCGGCCCGCCTCCTCAACCTCGCGCACCCTGCGCGTCGGCAGCGTCAGCTATCTCAACGCCAAGCCCCTGATTCACGGCCTGGAAAATGATCCGAACGTCGATCTGCAATTGGCCGTGCCGGCCAAGCTTCTCGACGGATTGCGGTCGCGGCAATTCGACGTGGCCCTGCTTCCGGTGATCGATTTCCAGCGCCTGCGGGATGCCCGGATTGTGCCCAGCGGAGGCATCGGTTGCGACGGGCCGACCCTCACCGTCCGGATTTTCAGCCGCACGCCCATCAAAAAAATCACCGCGCTGGCCTGCGACGCCGAGAGCCACACCTCCGTCGCCCTGGCCCGGATCGTATTGGCCGAGCGGTTTGGCATCCGGCCGCGGTTCGTTGATTTGCCTGAACCCTCCGCCGCCGACAATGCCGTGCTCCTGATCGGCGACAAAGTCGTCTCCCACGCGCCGGTGGGGATGGAACATCAACTCGATCTCGGCGCCGCCTGGAAGGAACTGACCGGAAAGCCTTTCGTGTTCGCGGTCTGGATCGCGCGGTTCGGAACCGATCTGGCCGACCTCCCCGATCGCTTGCGGCAAGCCCGGGACCGCGGCTTGGCCGATCTGCCCAACATCGTTGCCCGCCACGCCGTCTCCCGCGGCTGGCCGGCGGACCTGGCGATGAAATATCTGTCCGTTTATTTGAAGTTTGAAATCGGCCCCCCCCAACTCGACGCCATCCGGCACTTTCACGACTTGGCGAGCAAATATGGGATTATCGAATCTCCTCGTCCGCTGGATTTGTATTGATCCCCTCGCCCTCATGGGCGCGAACACCAATTCCGCCACATCTGCCGGTACGCCGCCTCGATATTGCGGGCAAATCGCGGAGCATCCATCAGCGGCGATGCCTGCATCCGCGGACGCAATGTGCGGCGCAGTTCCGCCATCCGCGGCAAATCCCCAGCCAACTCGGCGGCGATCCGCACATATTGTTCCGGCGTCTGAGCAATCAGTTCCGTCAGGCCCAGGTTGGTCAATTGCGACAAGCCGGCTCGTCCAACAACCGGTTGGCCCACCAGCGTGATGACGGGAACGCCCATCCAAAATGAGTCCAGGCTCGTGGTGTGGCCGTTGTAGGGGAACGTATCCAGTCCCACGTCGATGCGATGGTAAAGCTCCAGATATTGCAAACGCGGACGGTGGGCGATCAACTCGACGCGATCGGGATTGATTCCCTCCCGTTGCAGCATGTCCAACAGCGGTTGACGATGGCTTCCTTCCGGACAGAGCATCATCAATCTCGATCGATCGACAGTTTTGAGGATCTGCGCCCAGAGCCGCAAGACTTGCTCGTTGACTTTGCAGAACTTATTCAGGCATCCGAAGGTGACGTGGCCATCCGTTTGCGCGGGAAGTGAGTTGACGCTGAGTTCCGTAACCAGGGGATCGTAGCACCAGAAGCTGTCAGGCAGACGGATTGACGTTTCGGAATAGAACTGATCGTTCAATCCCGGCGGATCCAGATAGGGATCGGTGAGGCGATAATCGATGGTGTCCAGGCCTGTCGAGCCGGGATAGCCGGCAAACGTCGCCTGCACCGGGGCCGGCTTGTGAGCAAACAGCATAAGGCGGTTGCTTGCCGTGTGCAGGGCCAAATCGACAAGAATGTCGATCCAGTCCTGCCGAATCAGATCGGCGGCCTGGGAATCCGACAACCCCGCGATGCTGCGCCAGACATCCGCGTGGCGCCGGAGTTCGTCGGTTCGCGCGTCAGGCCGAAGAACGTTGGCATAACAGAAAATCTCCACTTGCCCATGATCGTGCTGGCGCAACATCGGCAGCAGATTCTGGCCCACCACGTGTTCGCGGAAATCCGGCGACAGATAGCCGATGCGCAGGCGGCGGTCGGGATCGCGGTTGTTGGTGTGCGGCTGAATGAATTTCTTGAGCGGCTCGGCGTGCTGTTGGTTCCAGCGGCGAAGTTCCTCATGGATCATCCTGGCGTCGTAACCGGGATGAAAATGGAGGGTGTAGATCAGATTGCTGTGCGCCACCG
>JBEKXM010000384.1:0-4813 GCA_049512115.1 Tepidisphaeraceae bacterium
GCAACTGAAGCTGGATGCAGTGAGGTAGAAATCATCCCCCACGCGGATCACGTCCGGGTCGGAATAGTCGGCGAACAGGATAGGGTTTTTGTACGTTCCGTCGCCGTTGTCCGGGCGCCACGGCCCAGGATTTCCCACTCCGCGCTCCCCGCCATTCTCCTGCCCGAACGACGCTTTCCACGCCACGCACACCAGCACCATGACCAGTAAAACCGGAGCGCCAAACCGCGAATCGCTATAATGCATCATCAATCGAAATCTCCGCAGTGCATCTTGCCGTCGAACCGCCCCGATGTCACGCGGGAACGATCCTACGCCAACTGAACTGGCCCCATATTCTCCCGCATTTCCTTCGCGCAACTTCGCGTCCTTCGTTGATATCCTGCCATTTCTTGAAATGCGTTACCGCGAAGACGCAAAGGACGCGAAGTTGCGCGAAGAAGAAAACAAGATTTGATTTCAACTTCGCGCAACTTCGCGTCCTTCGCGTCTTCGCGGTAAAATTCTTTGGGTTGCGGGCATAGCTCGCGCCGTGCGCCTTCGCGGTAATCTGTATTTGAGACATGACTCGGAAAAACGAAAAACCCGTCGCCCTGATCACCGGCGCCGCCCGGCGAGTCGGCCGGGCGATTGCCCTGCATTTGGCCGACGCGGGATTCGACGTCGCCTTCACCTATTTGACCAGCGAAGATCGCGCCCGCCGCCTGCTCGCCGAAATCCGCAAACAGGGCCGCCGCGCCGTCGCAATCCGTGCCGATTTGACCGATCCCCAGTCCGCGCTCCCCGCGATCACCGCGCCGTTTTCCGCCGCCTTCCGCCGCCTCGACGTCCTGGTCAACAACGCATCTCTCTATGAACCTGACACCAACGGCCCCGACGCGATTTCCAGGGCCCGCCGCCTCTGGGCCATTCACGTCGAATCTCCCATGCTCCTTTGCCGCGCCTTCGCCCCCAGCCTGAAAGCGGCGGGGGGGTGCATTGTGAACATGCTTGATCTCCAGGCCGAACGCCCCATCCCAGGATACCTCGCCTATTGTGCCAGCAAGGCCGGATTGTGGAACCTCACCCTGGGGTTGGCCCGGGAACTCGCCCCCAAAGTTCGCGTCAACGGCATCGCCCCCGGCGTGGTGGAATGGGAGGACGATTTGCCATTGCAAAAGCGGGCACAATATCTAAGCCGCGTTCCGCTCGGCAAAGCCGGCACTCCCGCCGACGTCGCCCAAGCCGTTCTTTTTCTCTGCCAGCGAGCCCCATACGTAACCGGCCAAATCCTCCGCCTAGACGGCGGCCGCTCCATTACCTGATTCCCCTGACTTTTTTGAAAAGATCAACCGCGAAGGCGCACAGCGCAGCCTTCGGCCGCAACCCAAAGGATTTTACCGCGAAGGACGCGAAGTTGCGCGAAGTTGCAATCAAATCTTGTTTTCTTCTTCGCGTAACTTCGCGTCCTTCGCGTCTTCGCGGTAACGCATTTGAGGATAACCGATGGAGCGGCGAAGCGGCGTGACCTTGGAAAATCTTGGCGTGGAGAGAAGAATTTGCAGGATATCAACGAAGAAGCGAAGTTGCGCGAAGGCAGACTGATATTCTTCGCGCAACTTCGCTTCTTCGCGTCTTCGCGGTAATCTTCTTCACGATGACCCTCCTCGCCGAACCCTCTCCCGAAGTTGCCATTATCGGTGCCGGGCCGATTGGCATTGAATTAGCCGTCCTCTTGAAAGAGTCGCGGATCGAATATCTCCATTTCGACGCCCGCCAGATCGGTTACACCATCTCCTGGTTCGCCCCCCAGACCCGCTTCTTCAGTTCCAACGACCGCATCGCCATCGCTGGCGTCCCGTTGCAGACCGCAGATCAGACCAAATGCACGCGAGAGGAATATCTGGCCTATCTCCGCTCGGTCGTCTTGCAATTCGATCTGAAGATCAACACCTATGAGCCGGTCGTCAACGTCCAGCGTGCCGGGCCTGAATTTATCCTGACCACCCAACAGCCCGATGCCCAGCGGACCTATCGCGTACGCAAGCTCGTCCTGGCCACCGGCGGAACCGCAAAACCGCGCCGCCTGAACGTCCCCGGCGAGGACCTGCCCCACGTCAGCCATTATTTTTCCGACCCGCATGCGTTTTTTCAGAAGGACGTTCTAATCGTCGGCGGCCGCAATTCGGCCGTCGAGGCCGCCCTGCGCTCCCATTATTGCCAGGCTCGCGTCGCCCTCAGCTATCGGCGGCCGCAGCTCGACGCCGCAAGCATCAAGTATTGGCTCTTGCCCGAAATGAACGGATTGATCCAATCCGGAAAGATCAAGGGATATTTCAATACGACGGTGCAAGAGATTCGCCCCGGCGGGGCGGTGCTGGCGCGCGAAGACGGGCCACCCATCGACGTTCCGGCAGACTTCGTTCTCCTGCTGATCGGCTACGAGGCGGACATGACCCTGTGTCGCCTGGCCGGCGTCCAACTGCAAGGTCCGGGCCAAGTCCCCGCCTTCGATCCGGTCACCATGGAAACCAACGTCCCCGGCATATACGTTGCCGGCACCGCCATCGCCGGCACCCAGGCGAAATATGCCGTCTTCATCGAAAACTGCCACGTCCACGCCCACCGAATCGTCGCTTCCCTCACCGGCGCCAAGCCCCCAGCCGCCCCCGCAACCCCAGACCGTCCCGAAACCTGAAACCGCCCGACTCCTCGCATACAATTCTTCCAAAGATAAACCGCCAAGACGCGAAGGACGCAAAGTTGCGCGAAATCAGATTTGTATTCCTTCGCGCAACTTCGCGTCCTTCGCGCCTTCGCGGTAATCTGTATCTAAAGACGTGCCATGAGTAACCTCAGCGCCCTGGGAATCTCCAAGGTTCACCTCCGTTACCGCCTGGGAAACGGCATCGAACTGGTCTTGGTTCAGCGGCCGCTCGACCGCATCCTGGCCCACACCGGATACTCCATCGACGACGTCGTGGACAATCCGATCGCCAAGCACACGATGATCGGCTACTACAAATTATTCCGCCAAGTGCAGCGGGGATGTGAGATCGTCGATCTCGAGCGCCAATGGAACCCGTGATGATCTGCTCGCCGGCGATCACGGGAATCGGGCTTGTCTCGGTATTAGGCCAGACGGCCGACCAAACATGGCAGGCGCTTCTGGCGGGGCGGTCAATTGCCGATCACGCGCGCGTCCCGGGATTTTCCGGACCCAATCGGGCCATCGCCATGGCCCATCAAGCCGCCGCCGAGGCCCTGACCCACGCCCGCTGGACAAACGCCGATTGCCAAAAATCCGATTCCGCCCTTTTTGTCGGCACCAGCAAAGGCGCCATCGAATCCTGGATGCAATTCGTAGCCCCGGATGTATATCCGGGGCTTTGCTATGGTCTATCCGAAATCGACGTCGAACTCGCCCGTTCACTCCATTTCGGCGCCGGCCCCCGGCTGACAATTTCCTCCGCCTGTTCCAGCGGCCTGCACGCCTTGCTGCGCGCCGCGATGGCCATCGAACGCGGCGAAGCCCGCCGAGCGCTCGTCGTCGCCGTCGAGGCCTCCGTCCATCCCCTGTTTATCTCCAGCTTCAAACGATTGGGCGTCCTGGCGCCCCAAGGCCACGGATGCCGCCCGTTCGATTCCCAGCGCAAGGGCTTCGTCATCAGCGAAGCCGCCGCCGCCGTTTGCCTGGAATCTTCCGATCACCCGGTAGGGCGGCCAATTGTTCGAATCGACGCCTGGGCCATCGGCGGCGACGGCACCCATCTCACCGCCGGCGATCCCGCCGCCAAGGCGCTCCGCCACTTGCTTCATCGCGTCGCGCGCCCAGACCTGGACCTTATCCACGCCCACGCCACCGGCACGATCGTCAACGATCCCGCCGAACTCTCCGCCATCGAATCCATCGCCGCCCCGCCCGGTGCGATCTTGTATTCCCACAAAGGCGCCCTAGGCCACAGTCTCGGCGCCGCCGGCCTCATATCCGCCGTATTGAACTGCATGTCCCACACCCACGCCCTCGTCCCGCCCAACGTCCGATCCACCCATCCCCTTCCAACCGCCAACCTGCGCTTTTCCACCAGTCCCACTCCCCATCCGATCACTCGCAGCCTAGCCCTAGCCGCCGGCTTCGGCGGCCCCCTCGCCGTCGTCTCATTCGTGAACGCCTAAAAAAAATGAGCCGTCGCGATCAATTCACCACAAATCTTCTTCGCGCAACTTCGCGCCTTCGCTCCTTCGCGGTAATCTTTACGGTAATCATGGACTGGTTCTACGCCCAAAACGGCCGCCAAGCCGGCCCCGTAACTCTCGAAGCCTTGATCTCCATGCTCCAAGCCGGTCATGTCCTGCCCGGCGATCTCGTCTGGCGCGAAGGGATGCCCGATTGGCAGCCCGCCGCCACCATGCCCGAATTGGCCCCGTCAATTCCCTCCGCCACCGCATCGCTCAGTTATTTCAATCCCCTCGCCGGCCCCTACGCACCCGCCATTTACGCCGGATTCTGGATGCGCTTCGCCGCCATATTCATGGACGGAATCATATTGTGGTTCGTTGGACTTGTTATCAATCGGGGAATGGGTCTGGAGCTTCCGATTCTAAGGCATCATGGAAATTCA
Source organism: Tepidisphaeraceae bacterium (assembly GCA_049512115.1). Classification (GTDB taxonomy): domain Bacteria; phylum Planctomycetota; class Phycisphaerae; order Tepidisphaerales; family Tepidisphaeraceae; genus PALSA-1353. The sequence goes on from JBEKXM010000384.1 coordinate 4,602, forward strand.
CTTCAGATGGCCCTGTTTGAGATGCTCGCGATGGGCTCCGCGTTGGGAACGGTGGTCGAGTGGCTCTACCACGCCCTGATGGAATCCTCCCGCTATCAGGGTTCCCTCGGCAAAATGGCCCTCGGCATTGTCGTCACCGACCTGTCCGGCCAACGCATCTCCTTCGGCCGAGCCACCGGCCGCCATTTCGGCAAGATCATCTCGAAAATCAC
>JBEKXM010000385.1:0-8618 GCA_049512115.1 Tepidisphaeraceae bacterium
GTTGGCCACCAGCACGGCGGCCACGATCCAAGTTATTTTCGGATCGTCAAATAGTTGCCGGAGCTTCTTTTCAAACACCAGCCCAAAGAACCCCACAACAACGGTCCCGGCAACCAACAGCCATGCGAACTTGCTCGCCTCGTCGTACACGAATTTCCCGCGCTTGGCGCTGCCGATGAAGGCGAAGACAACCACCCGCCAATCCTTCCAGAAATAGATGAACAGCGCCGTCGCCGTCGCCAGGTGCAGGGCCACCAGGAACGTCAGAAAATCCGACCCTTCCGGGTTAATGTCCCACCGCAACAGCGCCCGCAACAGGATCGACTGCGCCAGACTGCTGACCGGAAAAAGCTCCGAAACTCCCTGCAACGCGCCCAGGAACAATGCCTGCCAGATATTCATGCCCCAGAGATTACGAGACCAAGTGCCGATTGCCAAATGTGCGGGAAGTGCAGGTTGCAAGCGGCAAGTGGTAAGCCCCCAGAAGCTTTAACTTGCCGCTTGCACTTGCAACTTGCACTTATTCGATTCTATCATGTCCCCCTGGAGGCTCGCGGGCGCCCCATGGTCCTTCAAATTCTAAGAGCGCTGTTCGTCCTGCTGATGGCCGCCATCGGCTATTACTTCCTCAAGGAGCAGATCGGCATTTACCAGGTCCCGCCCTGGCTGATGCTCATGGTCACGCTCACCATCGGTGTCCTGGTCGTCTGCATCGACATCCTTTCTCCTCGCCGCAAGCTGGCGATCTTTTCCGGAACCTTCCTCGGCCTCATCGTCGGGATGATGACCAGCTATGGCTTCAGCTTCATCGTGTCCTTGCTGGTCGATCGTTACATGCCCGATGCCTCCAACGCCCAAAAGATCGCCACCACCAATTACCTCAACATCGTCATCGCGGTGGTCTTCACCTACCTGGCCATCAGCTTCATCCTTCAAACCAAGGACGATTTCCGCTTTATCATTCCCTACGTCGAATTCAGCAAACAGACCAAGGGCTCCCGACCCATGTTGCTGGATACCAGCGTCCTGATCGACGGCCGCGTCGCCGACATCGCCGAAACCGGCATCCTCGAAAGCCGGCTGATCGTTCCCCGCTTCGTCCTCAGCGAATTGCAGACCATTGCCGACAGCGGCGACAAGCTCAAGCGCAACCGCGGCCGACGGGGGCTGGACGTCCTACAACGCCTGCAAAGCAACAAACGCACCGAGGTCATCATGTACGATTCCTCCGCCCGCGACGCCGGGCCCGAGGATGTCGATGCCAAGCTGATGAACCTTTCCGCCGAACTCAACGGCCGCGTTCTCACCAACGATTTCAATCTCAACAAAGTCGCCAGCCTTCGCGGCGTGGACGTCATCAACATCAATGATCTGGCCAACGCCCTCAAGCCCGTCGTTCTCCCCGGCGAACGGATGACCGTCCGCCTGCTCAAGCCCGGCGAATCGCCCGGCCAGGGCGTCGGATATCTCGTGGATGGAACCATGGTCGTCGTCGAGCAGGGCCGCCCTCACCTCAACGAGGAAATCGAATTCACCGTCACCAGCGTCCTGCAAACCAGCGCCGGGAAAATGATCTTCGGCCGGCTGCCGCACGAAGCGCCCGCGAAAGTCTCCTAGGCTCTGTCTGAAAACCCTATGGCCCCACGACGACACAGAATCGCTTTGGCCGCTAGGAGCAACGATGAGAACTGGGTCAGTAGACCCTTCGTGTCGTGGCGACAACGCGGACGAAGCTATTCTGTGTCGCCTCCGGTGGGCCGGAAACAAGCCGTCTGCTTCGTTGCCGCTCCTCGTTGGCTCGCTGGGAGCCGGACTTCGGAGCGACGCCTCGCATCCGACTTGTTTCCGGCCCATCGTGGGGCCATAGGGTTTTCAGAGGGAGCCTAGTCCTTGCTCGCCACGCCCTCCCAGCGCCGCGGCGTGATGGTGTTGCTGGGAATCCTCATCGCGATCCTGGCCCTTCGCCTTGCTCTCAATCCCGCAACCGTCGATGAATCTCCCTCCGCACAAGCCCCGGCCTCCAGCCAATTGGCCGATCGGATCGATCCCAACGTCGCCTCCGAAGCCGAATTGGCCGCCATACCCGAGCTTGGCGAAAAGCGCGCCGCTTCAATCGTCCAGTTCCGCGAGCAATTCAAATCCCATCATCCGGGCAAACCGGCGTTCGGGCGCCTCTCCGATCTGGAGCAGGTCTCCGGCATCGGCGCCGTAACGGCCGAAACGATCGAGCCGTATCTGATCTTTCCGACGTGGCATGGGCATCCTGCCCATGCGGGCGATACCAGCACTGCGAAATCTCCTTGACACCTCGATCCAATGTGACGATGATGTACATGAGCGACATTTATCGGGAGATGGCTGCGTGACCATTAACATCGTCAAGATTCGATCCAGGCTGGCCGACACGATCAATCGCGTCGCGTACCAGGGGGAACGGGTGGTGCTCCAGCGCCGCGGCAAGGGTGTGGCGGCGATGGTGTCCATGGAAGACCTGGCGCTGTTGGAAAAACTGGAGGACGAAGCGGATGCCAAGGCGGCACGCAAGGCCCTCGCCAGCCTGAAGCGGAAGAAACAGAAGGCCATCCCCTGGGAGCAGGTCAAAGCGGAACTGCGGCTTTAAGCGATGCGATGGACCGTCTCAATCCTCCCGCAAGCCGCCAAACAACTTGCCAAGCTCGACAAGAACATTGGTAAGCGCGTCAGCGAGGCGATCACCGCTCTGGCCGGCAACCCTCGTCCGCCGGGAAGCAAAAAGCTGGTGGGTGTGGACGCCTGGCGGATTCGCATCGGCGATTGGCGCGTCATTTATCAAATCCAAGATGACCGGCTGATCGTGCTGGTCCTCCGCGTCGGCCATCGCCGCGAGGTGTATGATTGAGGCGGTTAGTTGATACGCCAATCACGCCGCCGACCCCATCACCGCTTTCAAACCTTCCGCCACCAGCTTGGCCCGGCTGATCCCATGCCGCTTGGCGTACGCATCCGCCTGATCCAGCAGGCTCTTTTCAACCGTCAGAGAAATCGTCTTGGCTCCCTTGCCGACCTTCGGCCGTCCCATCTTCGCCTTGAACCGTCGCCATTGCCGCCGTTCCCGGGCATTGAGAGGCTGCGAGCGGGCGAGGGTTTCCTCCGGCGTCTCGTTCTCGATCTCTTGGAAGATTCGCTCCTTCTCCGAATCGGGCAATGCTATGAATTCCTCAATGACAGACTTCTTTTTTTTCCTCATGGCAATTCCTTTTATCCGCGCGTGCGTCACAACATATCTATATAGGAAAGTGCCGGTGGCAGCAAATCGGATGGGCTGGGCCAGCAATCGTCGGGTGCGTGATACGATCGGCGACACTGCAAGACTGAAGATTTTTATCGGTTATGGTTTTCGTGCCGCTCGGCATCGCCGACTTGAATATCAATGGGCGTCGGCGCTGTTAGGATCGCTGGCTGGCCCGCTGAAGTTCGCGGCGGCCGTCTGCCAGCGCAGCGGAAATCGAGTCGCCGCCTTCGGCGGCAAATGCTGAGGAGTTTCGGCCCGTGGCCGAAACTCAGATGCAATGGCCGCGGCACGCGGCGACTCTTCTTTTGCTTCCCCGCAGACGGCCGTTGCGAACGTGAACGGGCCAGCCAGCGGCTGCCGCATCGGCGGCGCCTTGTCTTATACGAGCAAACGATGCCGGACGGCCCGAAAACCGCAACCGATCATCCTCTTCTTCATCCATCCACTCCCGCCGTTTCAGTCACGCACCCGCAATCGTCCGCGAATTTTCCCCTTGAAATCTATCTGAAGTTAGGTTATTGTTCAGGGCCGTCCCATGGCCCATTTTCGCCTCTTATTTCGCCGATCTCCTGTTCTCCTGCTCTCCTGTTCTCCGGTCTCGCGCAGCGGGGGGGGGAGGGGGGGTGGACTGGGACATTCAGGGACCAAGTGGGCCATTTGTTGAGGGAGATGACTCCAACTATAATTCCCCCATGCCCCGATTCGAAGTTGTCAGTCCGTTCCAGCCGCAGGGCGATCAGCCGCAGGCGATCGACAAGCTGGTTGACGGTCTTCAGAAAGGCACGCCTTTCCAGACGCTCATGGGTGTTACCGGCTCGGGCAAGACGTTCACCATGGCTCACGCCGTTGCCCGCGTGAATCGGCCGACGCTGGTGCTGTCTCACAACAAAACTTTGGCGGCCCAGCTTTACGAGGAATTCAAGGAATTGTTCCCCCACAACGCCGTCGGATATTTCGTCAGCTATTACGATTACTATCAGCCCGAGGCGTACATTCCGCAGCGGGACATTTATATCGAAAAGGATGCCAGCCGAAACGACGATCTCGATCGCCTGCGTCTGTCGGCCACCAGCAATCTCGTGAGCCGCAACGACGTGTTGCTGGTTGCATCCGTATCCTGCATTTTCGGACTTGGTTCACCGGCGGATTACAAGGCGTCGGTCCTGCCGATCCGCGTGGCCGAGACCACCGACCGCGACGCGATGCTGCGGAAGCTGATCGACCTGCAATACGCCCGCAACGACATGGATTTCAAGCGCGGCACCTTCCGCGTCCGTGGCGACGTGGTCGAGCTTCATCCTTCCTACGAGGAATTCGCCTATCGGATCGAGTTCTTCGGCGACGACATCTCGGCCATCGACGCGGTGAATCCCCTGACCGGCGAGGTGATCCGCGGCGAGGAGCAGGTCTTTATTTACCCGGCCGTTCATTACGTCATGCCCGAGGAACGCGTCCACGCCGCCGTTCAGTCCATCCGCGAGGAACTGGATCAACAGGTGATGCATTTGCGCGGCCAGGGAAAATTGCTCGAAGCCCAGCGGCTGCTGGCCAGGACGAAATACGACCTGGAAATGATTCTGGAGGTCGGCTATTGCAGCGGGATCGAGAATTACAGCCGGCATCTGGATGGCCGCAAGCCCGGCGAGAAGCCGTACACCCTGATCGATTATTTTCCCAAGGATTTTCTGCTGATCATCGACGAATCGCACGTGTCCCTGCCGCAGCTTCGGGCGATGTACAACGGCGATCGGCAACGGAAGGAGGTGCTGGTCGAGCACGGGTTCCGCCTGCCCAGCGCGCTGGACAACCGGCCGCTGAAGTTCGAGGAATTCCAGAAAATGTGGAACCAGGTGGTTTTCGTCACCGCCACGCCGGGGAAATTCGAATTGGAAAAGACCGGCGGGGAAATCGTCGAACAGGTCATCCGCCCAACCGGTTTGATCGATCCTGAAATCGTCGTGCATCCCGCCCAGGGCCAGGTCCCCCATCTGCTCGGGCAGATCAAGGAGCGCGCCGAGCGCGGCGAGCGGGTCCTGGTCACCACTCTCACCAAGCGTCTGGCGGAAGACCTCAGCGCGTACATTCAGGAGGCCGGCCTCCGCGGGCGATACCTGCACAGCGAAATTCAGACTCTGGAGCGCTCGGAAATCCTGGCCGATCTTCGCAGGGGGGATTTCGACGTGCTGGTGGGGATCAACCTGCTGCGGGAAGGGCTGGATTTGCCCGAGGTTTCAATGGTCGCGATTCTCGATGCGGACAAGGCCGGGTTCTTGCGCAGCGAAACCTCGCTGATTCAAACGATCGGCCGCTCGGCGCGGAACGTGAACGCCCGCGTGATCCTTTACGCCGACAGCATCACGCCCGCGATGAAGAGGGCGATGGACGAGACCGCCCGTCGCCGCCAGCTTCAGATGCGCTTCAATGCCGAGCACGGGATCACGCCCAAAACGGTGGAGAAAGCGATCCGCACCGGCATTGAATCGGAGATGAAAGCCCGCCGAACCGCGCGCGAGGCGATTCACGAAAGCCAGCAGCAATTCGATCAAGGCGAATTGATCCTGCTTCTGGAGGAGGAGATGTTGGAAGCCGCCAAGAACCTGGAATTCGAGCGCGCCGCCCAGCTCCGCGACAAATTGAACGAAATCAAAGGCGTCCCAACGATCCGCAGCGCCCGCTCCTGGGAGCCGGAGGTGACCGAATCCGACCAGCGCACAAAAATCTGGCAGCCGCGCAGCAAGGGAAAACAGAAGCGCACCGCGAAATGATCCCCCGTTTAGCCGCCGCGCTTGCGCGGCGCGTTTTCGGCAATCTCTCGACCGCGATCGCGCGCAAGATTAAAATCCAACTGGAGCATGGCGATGTCCATTCAGTTTCCCAAATTCGAAGACATCCGCGAGATCATTCAGCTGGCGCGGCGCGAGGACCTCGGTGAAGACGACGTCACCAGCCGATTCATGATCGCCGAAGACGCCGTTGGGATCGGGACCGTATTGCAGAAGCAGGTGGGCGTGACCTGCGGGCTGCCGATTGTGGAGATGATCTGCCGCACTTTTGACGAGCGGTTGCGGGTTGAGCCGATTCCCGGGTTTCATCTGGATATTCTCGAGGGCCGCTTCAGCGATGCCAGGTCGTTGCCGCTCTTGCGGGTGCGTGGGCCGATGCGGTCCCTGTTGTCGGCCGAGCGGGTGATCCTCAATTTCCTACAGCATCTGAGCGGCGTGGCGACGCAGACGTCGCGGTTCGTGCGGCGAGTCGAGGGGACGGGCGCGAAGATTTACGACACGCGCAAGACCCTGCCGGGCCTGCGGGTCCTGGACAAATACGCGGTTCGCCGCGGCGGCGGATACAACCATCGCGCGGGCCTGTTCGATGGGCTTTTGGTCAAGGACAACCATATCGCCGGGGTTCCGTTGAAGGAGTTGGCTCTTCATTTGTCGCAGCGGATCGCCCGCAGCCGGGCCGAGGCGCCCGACCGGTTCGTCGAGATCGAGGTGCAGAGCCTGGAACAGTTTCGCGAAGTGCTGAAGCTGGAGGGGGATTTCGCAATTCTGCTGGACAACATGGATTGCCCCAAGATGCAGACGGCCGTGGAATTGCGGGACCGTGCCGGGAAGAAGGGGAAGGTATTGCTGGAAGCCTCCGGCGGGGTGACGCTGGAGACGGTCCGTCCGATCGCCCTCACGGGCGTAGACCGCATCGCCGTCGGCGCAATCACTCATTCGGCTTCAGCGTTGGATATCAGCATGGAAGTCGAGGGGCAGTAGTCATTTGTCATTGGTCATTTGTCATTAGTTGTTAGCAGCGGGCGACTTGGGGTTCCGCATTTAACTAATGACCAATGACAAATGACAAATGACAAATGACTAATGACCAATGACCGCTCCCCTCAATTCGTCCGATAACGGACCCCACCCATTTGTTCCTCATATCTGTCTTTGGCCGATCAAAGGTAAAGTTGACTACAGACCGCGTCGATGAGTCCATGGAATTCGATGGAACTTGGAGGCAGAGCAATGACCAACAGACGCGGCAGCGCACGTCGGGGATTCACTCTGGTGGAAATCCTGATCGTGGTGATCATTTTGGGGATTTTGGCGGCCATCGTTATCCCGCAGTTCACCAATGCCAGTCAGAACGCCCGCGAAAGCAGCCTGCAAAGCACGTTACAGACGCTACGGAGCCAGATTCAGCTCTATAAGCTACAGCATGGCGATTTGCTGCCGGATCTGGTGACAGACTGGACGCCGCTGACGGCTTCGACGAGCTATGGCAACCCCGCGCAGACGTTCGGCCCCTACATGCAAGCGGTCCCGGTGAACCCGATGAACGGAAACTCCAACGTGGCGGATGGCACGGTGGCCACCGGCGGAGCTACCGCGCCGACCGCCAGCAAGGTGTGTGGATTCGTGTATGACTATAACGGCGGCGCCGGCAGCGGCCTGATCTACGGAACCGACAACAGCGGGACAACGCCTGGAACCGTTGTCGCCGGCACAATCAGTGGCAGCGTTTTCACCGCCTACTGATTGCGACGCATCTGGATTTGATCCCAAGGCGGTTTACATTAACCGCCTTCTTCGTTTTGCCGATTCTGACACAAGGAGAACCTCTTGTTCGGCGAGGCAGCCAATAATCGTGGGGCTCGCCTGCGTCACTTCCGCGCAGGGCGGAATGTCCGCGCATTTACGTTGGTGGAAATCTTAATCATCGTCATGGTGCTGGGGATTCTGGCCACCGTGGTAATCCCCCAGTTTTCCATGGCCGGCCAGCATACCCGGCAGAACAGGCTCAAGGACGACCTGCAATATCTGAGAACGCAAATCGCCGTATTCAAGGCGCAGCACCAGGACGTTCCACCGGGATATCGCGGCGGCAATCCGGCCTCGACGCCCAGCGCCGACCAGTTTGTCGCCCAGATGACCGAGCATTCGGACCTCAACTTCCGTTTGAGCGCGTCGGATTCCACCGCGTTTCCTTATGGGCCGTACCTGAAGCAAGTGCCGGTGAATCCGGTGAACGGATTGTCCACGTTCGAGATGGTCGGGAACAACCAGTCGATGCCGGCGCCCGACGGCAGCACGGGATGGATTTACCAGCCGCAGACCCAGGAAGTGATTCCTAACCTGACGGGCAAAGATGACAGCGGAGCAGCGTATTCCAGTTACTGATCCAATAGCCAGGCGAAGGGGCTTCACGCTGTTGGAAGGGCTTACCGCGTCCGTGGTATTGGTCATTTTGGTGGTGGGAGTGGTGGGTTCGCTTTCCACGTCGTACCAGCAGAGCCAATCGGTTCGCGCCAATTCCACGGCCGTGACGCTGGCGCGCCAGCTTGTCGACGAGATCGTCT
>JBEKXM010000386.1:0-4806 GCA_049512115.1 Tepidisphaeraceae bacterium
CTACAACGGCGGCGGGTGGAACGGCCCGGGAATTATTTCCTCGGCGGCGACAACCCCGACGAACGGACTTCTCTATGGCGTCGGCTATGCCGACGGAATCGACGGCCTCGTCTCCGGCCTGTCCTCCGGCCAGATCGAAGTGAAGTACACGCTGCTGGGCGACGCTAATCTGGACGGAGTGGTCAATGCCGCCGACTTCACCATCCTGGCGGCGAACTTCAACCAGCCGGTCACCGGCTGGGACCAGGGCGACTTCAACTACGACGGCCTGGTGAACGCCGCTGATTTCACCGACCTGGCGGCGAACTTCAACCAGAGCGCCAGCGGCGCCGACGTATCGGCCGGCGATGTTGCGGCCTTGGACGCCTTCGCCGCGGTCAACGGATTGCCGATCGCTGTCCCCGAGCCCGGGACGGGCTTGTTTTTAGCCGTGAGCGTGGCGGCGGTTCTGTCGTCGCGGCGGCGTCGGATTCCTTGGAGGGGATCTAACAGGAGTCAGCAATGAATCGAAGAAAAGCTTTCACACTTGTCGAGCTCCTCGTTGTCATCGGGATCATCGCGCTGTTGATCGGGATCCTCTTGCCCGCTCTGAGCAGGGCGCGGGCCGAGGCGCAACTGATCCAGTGCCAATCCAACCTTCGCCAACTCGTGACCGCGTCTTTGTTGTGCGCTCAAGACCATCAGGGATATTTGCCCACCAGTTCCTCGGACGGCACGGCAAAGATGAACGACACAATGCCGGCCACGCGCTTTGGCTACCGCTATAACCCCACCGGCACCGCGCAGACGGCCCCCTATAACTACGTTCTTATGGACTGGGCCAGCCAGTTAATTCCCTATCTCGGCAAGGGCGGCGCCGACAGCACGTTCGAGAATGCCCCCACGCAACAAACCAGGGTCTTCCAGTGTCCGAGCGACGTTTGGGTGACGATCGATGTGAACCCCGGCTACGACATGATCAACAATATCGTCATTGCGGGCGACACCACCAACAATTATGTGCCCATTTCGTATGGCATCAACGCCGATATAACTCTTCTATGTGACAGCCACGGCGGCCAACTTGGCGAACCGAACGGTCCCTGGACCGTCTCGGTCTATGGCGGCCCGAACGCGCCAAATGGCACGCTCAAGCCATTGGGCTGCAAAATGAATCGTGTGTACAAATCCGCCGAGACGCTGCTTTTCGCCGACTGCGGCACACGCCCTCAGTCGGGAGGGTATACCAGTCCGCTGGATCGCAATGACTGTCTCTATTACAGCACGAATTACATCGTCAACTACCCGACCAAGTCCATGATCGGCGGATATATGTCGTACATCGCACAGATTTCGTGGCTCGGCAATCGCATCCCGCTGGCTAAGGCCCCGCTAAACCCGTCCAAGGTAGACCGGCACATGGGCGGTTACATGAACATCGCCTTCTGCGATGGGCACGTCGAATCGCTGGGCTTTGGAGATCTGAATCGAGTCCGCATTTCGCCCTATCGGTATTGAACAGAGCGGAAAGCCCCACGGCGGGCGCGCACCGATGCCGGCCTGCCGACTTCAGTCGGCAGGTCCCACCCCACGATACGGCGTTGGATCCGTCACCCCCGCCTCCGCGAATCCCTTCTTCCTCAGCACGCAGCTATCGCATCTTCCGCAGGCGCGCCCGTCATCGTCCGGATCGTAACAACTGAACGTCAGTCCATAATCCACGCCCAGTTCCACGCCGCGCCGAATGATCTGGGCCTTGGTCAGATGAATCAGCGGGACGTGGATTTCGAATGCCCGGCCGCCGGTTGTCGTCATTCGCGTCGCAAGGTTCGCCATCTTTTCAAAAGCCGAGACGTATTCCGGCCGGCAATCCGGATATCCGCTGTAATCCACCGCGTTCACGCCGAGGAACACGTCCCGTACGTCCAGCACTTCCGCCCACGCCAGTGCGTAGCTGAGAAAGATCGTGTTCCTCGCCGGCACGTAGGTGATCGGAATCCCCTCGGCCATTTGCGAGTGCGGTCGATCCTTGGGCACGGCGATGGCATCGGTAAGTGCGCTTTTCCCAAACTGCCGCAGGTCGATCCGAATGATCCGGTGTTCCACCGCCCCCATCGCCTTGGCCACCGCCGCCGCCGCTTTCAGTTCAAACCGATGCCGCTGGCCATAGTCGAACGACAGCGAATAGATCGGCCCAAAGCCCTCCGCCCGCGCGATCGCCAGGCACGTCGTGCTGTCGAGTCCCCCGCTGCTAAGAACGATGGCTGGTCTTTCACCGCGAATCATTTCTGGAATTGTATCCTGGCTGATGCCGTCATAACATCGCAGTTGATGAACGCAACCGGCTCCCATAAACGCGATGCAATTGGGTGGCAAATCCTGCGAAACATTGGCTTCGGTGGCCGCGTGCGCATGACTTTCGAGTTGAATAAATCCTTACGATCCATATCCGAAGCCGGCGTCCGCCACCGCCATCCGGAATATGACGAGCGCCGTGTCCGGCTCGCGGCCATTAAACTGTCGATTGGTCCCGATCTGTTCAAGCTCGTCTATCCTGGCGAGGATGTGGAGCCGTGAGCGATCAAGAGCCGTTCTTCCGCCAACTTGCAACGTTGCTTGAACGCGCTGGAATCCCATTTATGGTTAGCGGGTCACTCGCCAGCAGCTTTCACGGAGACCCCCGGGCGACCAACGATTTCGACCTTGTGATCGATCCAGATTTCGATTCACTCAACCGATTTGTCACGTCTTTACCCGCTGATTGGTATGCCAGCAAAGATGCAGCTCAAGCCGCTCTCAAACAACGATCCATGTTCAACGTGGTCGATGCCGGTGCGGGCTGGAAAGCCGACCTGATCGTTCGCAAAGACCGTCCGTTCAGCCTTCGAGAGTTTTCCCGCAAAGTGCCTGCCACGATCTTCGGAATCGAAGTAGCGGTGGTTTCCCCCGAAGATTCCATCCTCTCCAAATTGGAATGGTCGCGCGAATCCGGCTCAGAGCGGCAATACCTCGACGCGCTCGGCGTTGCATTGCTGAATTCGAAGTCGCTGGACCGAGCTTATCTCCAACAATGGGCGAAAGAGCTGAATATCGAGGAATTATTGATCCGGCTATTGCGCGAACTCGATCTGCACAATTCGTGTTGACGCCCTGCACATCGCATATTCCGAGGCGGCGAGGTTAGCACGCGGCACTAATCAATTTCGGCCCCATCTTGACAATAACCCCAATTTCAGTATAGTATTGCGGTTCTTTGGCCTTGGAGACGGGGAGTCGGTAGATGTGAGAGGGTAATCGTGGCGAAGTCAACGAGCAAAAAGGGTGTGTCGCCGAAGACCTCGAAGGCGACGGGACAATCGAAAAACAAGTCGGCCGCTGCGAAGGCCGCGGCAAAGAGGCCTTCGCCGCCGATGGCCAAGGCGAAGAGTCGGATTCCATTCATCCCGGCGCGGGATCAACTGATGGATGAGCCGGCGGTGGACTTGCCGCTGGCGGCGGCGGTGCCGACCAATGGTCGGCCACGGAAAAATCTGGCGGGGATCACGCCCAGGGAACTGGAAGTTTTCCGCGATGCAATCCTGGCCAAGCGGCGGGAGATCGTAGGGGACATGAGTTCCATGGAGCGCGAAGCCCTTCGCAGCGGCGGCGGAAGCAACCTGTCCAACCTGCCGCTTCACATGGCCGACATGGGCACGGACAACTACGAGCAGGAATTCACGCTGGGGCTGATGGAAAAGGACCGCAAGCTGCTACGCGACCTGAACGACGGCCTGGCGAAGATTCAGAACGGCACGTACGGCATCTGCGAGGGGACGGGAAAGCCGATCGGCAAGGCCAGGTTGGAAGCCCAGCCGTGGGCGAGATACTCGATCGAATATGCGAGGAAGATCGAGCACCGGCTGAGATAGAAATCCGAAACCCGAATGACGAATCAAGCCCGAATGACGAATGTCTTATTTCGTCATTTGGTCATTCGGATTTGATTCGTCATTCGGATTTCGGGTTTCGGATTTTCCATCGCGGGCCGCCGATAAAGAACAACATCCGAACCCTCGCGCGGCCCCCGGTGCTTACGACACCGTGATCCTACGCGGCTTGGTCTCCTCGCGCTTGTTCAGCGTGACGGTAAGCACGCCGTCATGGAGCTTGGCCAGAACGCTTTGGGCATCGACGGTCGGCGGCAGCATGAAGCTGCGTTGGAACCGCGAATATCGCCGTTCATGTAAAAGCCATTCGGACTTGTCGCCGGACTTTTCCTCCTTGTTTTCCTTGTGCTCGGCGGAGATGGTCAGGGTCTGGTTTTCCAGGTTGATGTCGACCTCCTCCTTTTTGTAACCGGGCAATTCGGCCTCGACGTAGACGTGGTCGGCGTCTTCGCGGACGTCCACGCCGTATGGGGCCAGGTAATTACCATCGTCCAATACACGGTTGCCGAAGAATCGGCCGAGCATGGTGTCAAATTCGCGCTGGGCCAATTCAATGGGATCGGCGCCTCTCTGAACTCTTGTGGGTAGTGCCATAATAAGGCCTCCTATCTGGTAAAAGACTCAACTGGACATGAACAAATCTCGTGCCAAGGTGGAGGGATTGCGGCTTGCGCGCACGGGCTGGAGAATCATCAGGTTACGGCAATCGCCGGCTGAGATCGCCTGACCACGTTTGGCCAAAATTGGCAGGTTGTACAAAAAATGACAGGACCGCTACTGGCAATCATCGGGCCAACGGCGTCGGGGAAATCGGCGCTGGCGCTGGCGGTTGCGCGCCGGTGCGGCGCGGAAATCCTCAGCGTGGATTCCATGCAGATTTATCGGGACATGGACATCGGCA
>JBEKXM010000387.1:0-4795 GCA_049512115.1 Tepidisphaeraceae bacterium
GCGGACGCTCATTCGCAGCCGGCTCTGACGCGGCAGGTCGTGGCTGAGCCAGCGGGCCTCATGGAGATAGACGCGCGAGGCGGGCATGACGACCGTTTCGCCGCGGTGGGCTTTGAGATAGGCGCGCTCGCCGTCGATCCGTTTGGCGCTGGTTGGGTGAGGGGTTTGGTCGTGCCAGCCGACGAACGTCGCCAGGGCATCGTCAAGTTGCTGGGGCGAGAGGCCCGATGAGTCGCCGGTGAAGATGACCCGGCCGTGGGGATCTCCGTTGTCGGTCTCGACGCCCCAGCGAACCGTAGCGTCGTAGACCTTGGGGATAGCGTGCAGGTATTGGAACAGGCGGGTGGCAGGCTCCACCAGAATGAGCAACAGCCCGCTGGCGAAGGGATCGAGCGTGCCGCCGTGGCAAATCCGCGGCGGCCGCCGTTCCTTCTGGGCGCGAGCGGCCTGGATGTAAGTTTGGACAAGCGAGAAGCTCGAAGGTCCAACGGGCTTGTGCACCAGATGAATGCCTGGGTTCATCGCTCCATAAATTACAGAACAACGCCGCGGGGAGGAAGAAAGGTCGATTTCATCCCTGTTCGCGGTTATCGGAGATGCTCACGGCGCGGCGGAACGGGTTAAACCCGAAGCACATCGGCGGGTGTGATTGGCTCAAGGTGTGGGTAACGCGCAAAATCAGTCGGGTTGAGCGTCACGATCCGGCTCAGGCGATAGGCGGCCATTAGGGCGGCCAGGCGGGCGTCGTGGGCCTGTTTTCCGCTGACCCGGTAAGTGACGAGAAAGGACTTCCATCTCCGATATGCCGAATCCGGCTCCTTCAGGATGGTGACGAATCGTTCCAGGAGGCGAAGACGACGAGAGGCATCTTCGATGCTCAGGCCAAAGCCGCCTCGGGCGTCGGCTGGGCGAGTGCACAGGTTCCAGAACTCTGCGATGTTCTGTGTCGCGGTAACGAACGCGTGCTTGTCAGCCGTGAGTTTCTTCAGCGCGCCGCGGATCGATTGGTGCAATGGGTCTGCCCGATGGGGAAGACGGGCAAGAATACCGGTGTCAAGCAGGTAACGCATCAATCGTGGTCGTTGTAAAGATCGCCGCGAGCGAAGTCCGTTGGCAACGGAGGAAGATCAACGACGGCATCAGAAAGTTCGTCCAGCCAGCGGTCGAGCATTTCGACCGAGGGAACAGGTTTCTCGGCAGCGGAGAGCTTTGAGAGCTCCTTATCCAGCCTGGTCATCCGAGCGGAGAGCCTTCGCATCTGGCTGTGAAGGCGCATCAGTCGGCCCGCCTTGGCTGACTTACGATGAGTATTAGGGCGTTCGGCCAATTTTCCCATTCGCTCAATTATACCACTTCTTGGAGACTTTGCCGCCACGATTTCGCTGCGACAACCGGTCCGCCGATGGGCGACTTGACACCTCGCACAGGCCCGCCAAAATGCGCCGCTTGGCAGCGGGCGCAAAAGCTTCGCGGACTGCGATATTTGGCAGCCTTCGGCCGCGGGACGGTCTGGTCTTCGTCCTGGCCGGCTGCTGGGCGGCGATGGTTCTGGCGGCGCATGATTATCTAAGATCTCCGCCGTTCGCTGAGGAAAACAACATCGCGATTCATTTGGCGCGTGGCGAAGGATTTGTCAGTCCCATGGATCCTTCCCCGCACGCGGCCCCGACGAGTTGGAGCCCGCCGGTTTATCCATATCTGATGGCAACCGTCTATCGGCTGTGGGGCATCCGAACGCCGGCGGCGATAACCGCGCTGATGGCGTTCAATGCCGCTTGTTTCGGCGCGGTGGTTGCCGGCGTGTGCATATTGGGGCGGATTTATTTTTCGTCCGCGGCCGGCTGGCTGGCCGCCGGATTGTTGGCAATTCATCCATCGTTTCTATTTTTCGTCGGCGATTACTGGGATACGTATCTCGCGCTGGCGCTGTTTGTCTGGATATTGATTGCCGCGGAATACTCCACCGGACCGGCTTGGACCGCGATCGTCGGAGCGGGTTTGGGTTTGTTATCGTTGACCAATGCCTCGTATTTTTTGGTATATCCACTGATCGTCTGGCGTGCCGTCCGTATTGAATCGCCGCCCCGGCCCGGCCGGGCGGTTGGTTTGGCCGTCGCCGCCTTCTGCTTGACGCTGGCGCCATGGACGGTGCGCAATGCGGCCACGTTCGGCCGACTGACGTACGTCCGCGGCGGGGCCGAGTTTGAACTTTGGCTCGGTAACCGGCCCGGGGCATCGGGGTTGGTCAACGACGCCACGGTGGCCGACCATCCGTATAAAAATGCTGCCCAAAGAATCGTGCTTATCCGGATCGGCGAAATGGAATATTTCCATCGATGTCGAGCGATGTTTACAGAGCAGCTGCGTGCCGATCCATGGCGTTTTTTGGGATTCTGCGCGTTGCGAACGGGATATTTGTTGATCGGCGATCCCGATCCTCCTCACGGGGCCATACCGCCATTTCTGGCCGGCAGCGTGCGCGACGGGGTCATGATTGAAAAGGTGGCGGTGACGGCGCTGACCGCCGTACTGGGTTTGGGCGGAATGTTCCTTGCCTGGAGGCGGCGTTGGCGGGTCAATTGGATTGTCGCAGTTGGGTTGCTTTCGGTATTTCCGTTTGTGGTCACCAGCGTAACCGACCGATATCTTTTGCCGCTGTGGACCATTTTCCTGCTCTTCGGCGGATTCCTGATTTCGTCGGCATTTGGCCAAAAGCGGGCTTGATGACCCCGCAAATGGGGTCGCCGTCGCACAATGCCACAAAATATGGCCGTTGCTACTGGACGCCCATCGTTATTCCGATATACTGCTTGAACAATTGCCTGTCTCGATCCATCGCAGACTCTCGCCCATTGCGGCATTGATCCTGGACGTTCCGAGCTGGTTGTAGCGCACTGACTGGTCCTGTTTCGGCGTCCGCCGTTGACCCTTTGGTACGCACCGTTTACCAAAGGATTTTCATTGAATTTCACAGAATTGTTATTGGCAGAGCCGATTCTTCGCGCTGTTGCTTCAGAAGGATATACCGTCGCCACGCCCGTGCAGGAGCAGGCGATCCCGCACATTCTGCGCGGGCGAGACATGCTGGGTTGCGCCCAGACGGGCACGGGCAAGACGGCGGCGTTTGCGCTGCCGATTCTGCATCGGCTGTCGAACGCCGCGCGTCCGGGCGGGGCGGCGCGGCCGCGATGCCTGGTGCTATGCCCGACCCGCGAATTGGCCATGCAAATCGCCGAGAGCTTTCGCGTTTATGGCAAGCATCTTGGTCTCCGCTGCGCGGTGGTTTTCGGGGGTGTCGGCGTCGGCCCGCAGGCCGAAACGCTCCGCCGCGGCGTCGATATTCTCATCGCCACGCCGGGACGTTTGCTCGATCTTCTCGGTCAGCGCCTGGCGGACCTGCGCAGCGTCGAAGTGCTTGTCCTGGACGAGGCCGACCGCATGCTGGACATGGGATTCATCCAGGATATCCGCAAGATCATCGCGGTCCTTGGGGCGCGGCGGCAGACGCTGCTGTTTTCGGCGACCATTCCAACGGACATCCGCAAACTCGCCGGGGCGATCCTCCGCGATCCGGTGACGGTGCAGATCGCGCACGCTTCTCCCGAGGCGGATCGGATCGATCAATCGGTTTACTTCGTCTCCCGAATGGAAAAGCCCGCGATGCTGGCGCATCTGGTGAATGAGCTGCCGATGTCGCGGGCCATTGTGTTTACCCGCACCAAGCACGGGGCCGACCGCCTGGTGCGGCGGCTGCACGCCAGCGGCATTCGCGCCGAGGCGATCCACGGCAACAAGACCCAGAACGCCCGCCAGCGGGCGCTGGAGAATTTCCGGAGCGGCAGGATGTTCCTGCTGGTTGCCACGGACGTCGCCTCTCGCGGGATCGACGTGGATGGCATCACGCACGTCGTGAATTACGACCTGACCGACGAGCCGGAAACCTACGTTCACCGCATCGGCCGCACCGCACGCGCCGGCGCCAGCGGCGCCGCCGTTTCGTTCTGCGACCCTGAAGAAATGCCCAATCTGAGGGCGATTGAAAAGCTGATCCGCCGGCCGATTCCCGTGAAGACGGCTCGGGCCGGCGCGCCAATGCACAAGCCCCAAGCCAGAATTCCGAATCAATTCACAAGCCCCAAACCCCAGGGCCAGGCTCACGAGTTTCGCCGGTATTCGCAGCCCGCGACGGCCAGCCCAAGGTCTCCAGCCCAGCCCCGTCGCCATGCCGTTCATCCCATGCACGGACGCCGCAGGTTTCAGGCGGTGTAGACCGTCTTGCTCACGTCCCCGCGGCGCCGGAATTGTTTTGGGCCCGAACGTGCGGCAGCTCCTGGCGCAGGCGGTCGATCGCGTCGAGCAATTCATGATGGCGGACGTCCTCGGAGGTGGGCTTCTTTTCGACGAAGGTAATGGTGCCGGTGGGCTCCAGCACGGCACTCTCGACCTCAGCCAGTGAGCCGATTCCCTGCCGATGCGCCGCCGCCACCAACTCCGCCCGGGTGATCAACTCGCGGTCGAGATGATTCCGCAGAATATGGCCGTCGCGCATGAGGAAATCGCGGTTGCCCTCGACGAGCGTTTCCAGCCTCCGATGCCGGTGGACAAAGCGGACGACCAGGTAGTTGATGAACAGCAGGGTGGCTGCTCCGAGCAGCCCGCCGGTGACGGTATTGTCGTCGCCGATGATCGCGTTCTGCACCGTGTTGGACAGCGTGAGCAGCACGACGAGGTCGAACGGATTGAGCTGCGCCAACTCGCGTTTGCCCGCCAGGCGCAGGCCCACGAGCAGGAAGAG
>JBEKXM010000388.1:0-4789 GCA_049512115.1 Tepidisphaeraceae bacterium
GCCGAGCAGGCGAGCACGCCGGCCATCCCGGCCGTGTCTGCCGTACAACTGGCGGCGGGCGACCAGGCCATCGAGAACCCCGCGTTTCCGCCCGGCAAATCGACGATTACGGCCAAAGATGAAAAGTTCCTCGATGATCTTGAATCACGGGGACTTCAATTCTATATCGACTCGGCCGATCCGATTACCGGTCTCATGCCCGATCGCGCCAAGGCCAATGGCGGCGCTGGCGGGATTGCCAGCATCGCTTCGGTGGGATTCGGACTGACGACTCTGTGCGTGGGTGATTACCGCGGTTGGGTGGCGCATCAGGAGGCATACGATCGCTCGCTGCGCGTTCTTCGCTTCCTGCGGGACCACGGCCCGCAGGAGCATGGATATTTCTATCACTTCCTCAACATGCACACGGGCGAGCGGGCGTGGAATAGCGAAGTCTCGGACATCGATACGGCATTGCTGATGGCGGGCGTTCTCACGGTGCGACAGCATTTTGCGGGGACGGAATTGGCAAAGCTCGCCGACGAGTTATACCAGCGCGTGGATTGGCCCTGGATGCTCAGCCCCGACGGCACCTTGTCCATGGGGTGGAGTCCGGAAAATGGTTTCCACAGCTCTCGTTGGCGGAACTTTAACGAAGGGCCGTTGCTCTACCTGCTGGGGCTGGGCTCCCAATCACATCCGCTACGTCCGGAGGCTTGGCGCGCGTGGCACAGGGAACCGGTTATTACATACGCCGGTTTGACTTACATGCAATGTCCGCCGCTGTTTACGCACCAGTATCCGCAGGTGTGGTTTGATCTGCGCGGATTGAGGGACGACTACGCCGACTATTTCCGTAATTCTCAACTGGCCACTCTCGCGCAACGGCAATGGACTATTGATGACTTGAGCGCCCAATTCCCCACGTACGGATCAAATTTATGGGGGCTTACCGCGTCGGACACAGAAGGCGGATATACCGCCTGGGGCGGCCCCCCCACCGATCGCGCCCGTAAGGCCGACAGCAAGATCGATGGCAGTGTCACCCCTGCCGCGGCGGCAGGTAGTCTTGCATTCGAGCCGCGACTTTGCCTCGACGATCTGGAAAACATGCGCTCGCAATATGGCGCCAAAGCGTTCTTGAAGTATGGATTCGTCGATGCATTCAACCCCGCCAATAGTTGGTACGACGCGGATGACCTTGGAATCGATATTGGCCCTTCCGTGCTGATGGCGGAGAATTGCCGCAGTGGGTTCGTATGGCAAACGTTCATGTCGAGTCCTGAAGCCCACGCAGCGCTAATGGCTGCGGGCTTCCGGCCTTGTGATTCGTCGGACCCTCGTCCGACAACGTCTCTTTACACTTCTAGTGAGACCGCCGGCAGCGGCGGGTGAGGCTGGATAATGAGCGGCTGGCTTGACGGCCAGCCGAAAGGAGGTGGATTTCAATTTGGGTTGTCGTTTTTCGCGAAGCGTTTTGCTTGTTCTGTGGTATCATGACGTTTCATGAATATCCACCTGTCAGGCGGAAGGACTTGAGTAATGTTTACTTGAGACGAATCGCCGGACCATTTCTAACGTTTAGGAGGAAGTATGCGTAGACTCAAAAGTACACAAACCGCTCTATTGGGCGGGTCATTTTGCGCAGCGCTGTGCGCGCTGCCTGCGGCCGGACTGGCTCAGATCGGCTCGATCAATTCTGCGAACATCAAGCTGAAGGCCTTCAATGACATGCCCGCAGCCATCGCCACCGCTACCAACCTTTATCCCGGTTCGATCACGTTGAGCGAGACGGGCGACACCAGGGTTGCAGCTGGCGGTCTCAACCGGGATATCTGGTATTTCTCCAACGATGGCGGCGCCACCGCTTATACATTCCAGGACGGTCAGTACTTCGATATGTCCTTCGGTGTGACTTTGACGGGTGGGACCCCCGGCACGGACCTGGAAGCCGGGATTCTGTTCAGCAATCCTACCGGCACTTTCGGCGGCGATTGCCAATCCATCGTCACGAACGGTGGAGTTGTCGTCCAATTCGGCGGGCCTTCGTATTACCCGTTCTCTCCCGCTGCAGGTGGTTATCCCGGCGCCGGTGGAAGCGTACCCAATTACACGTTGGGCCAAACCTATACCATGGCGCTCGACTATGTCCAAGACCCGGGCACGGGCAATCCCGCGTTTGAGTATTCAGTCAACGGGCAGTTCGCCGCATCATCGCCGGGCGACCCCTACTTCGACCTGGGTGGTCCATTGAACATCGGTCCCGGCAGTAACGCGCTCGGGGGCTATTTCCAAATCGGAAACGCTCCGGGCAATGGCGGACAGGCGGTCTTTTCAAATATCACCATTACCCCAGTCGCCGTCCCAGAGCCCGCAAGTCTTTCCTTGCTGGCGATCGGCAGTGTTGGACTGTTGGTGCGTCGCCGTGCAATGAGATCGGTCTAAGTAAGGCGTCTGGAAACCCTCCGAACTGGGAGGAGGTGCCTGATCCGCATCGTCGCACTACGGGCAATGCGCGATCAGGCGCCTCCACTGGTTTTTGGGCGCAGCGCACACCAGGCGGTGGCGGCGATGTTAGTATTTGGGGACGGCGGCATCAGCCCAGAGTGGCTGTGCTCTGAGGAAGTGATTTGTGCCTTGGAACCGTCGAAAATTGCCGTCCGTTCACCGTGCAATCATCGAAGCTCTGGAAGCCAGACTGCTTCTATCCATCGGTGTGCTTACCATTGACCAGGACATAGGTTCGCCCTCTCAGGCCGGGTCAGCTTCTTCTTCTAACGGCTCCTACACCGTGATCGCCGGAGGCACGGGCATCGGTGGACTTTCGGATCAGTTTAACTTCGCCTATGAAACCTACTCGGGTAATGTCACGCTGGTCACCCAAGTCAGCTCCCTGACCAATACCAATGCGTCGGCCCAGGCCGGTCTGATGATCCGCAACGATACGAGCGCCGTCTCCGCCCTCGTGGGAGCGTTTGTCACCCCCAGCAACGGAATTGAGCTCGTCACCCGCACCGCCGACGGTGGGACCGCCGGCCAAACGACCATCGCCGGCTTACACGCTCCGGAATATCTCGAACTTTCCCTTTCCGGTTCCACGGTGACCGCCTATTTCTCCAGCGACGGCGTCACCTGGTCGCAACTGGGATCGAGTCAAACCATTACCCTTGGCTCCAGCCCCTTGATCGGATTGGCCGCCGACTCCGCCAACAATTCGCTCACGACCACGGCGAGCTTTTCCAAGTTGAACATCCTCTCGCCCGGGTGGTCCGACAACGACATCGGCTCACCCCCTCTGCCAGGGTCGGCCGGATATAACCAGGCAAGCAACACGTTCACCATAGTGGCCACCGGAACGGGCCTTGGCGCCACGTCGGATCAATTCAATTTCGCCAACTACGCGATAACCGGCAGCGGGTCGGTCTCGGCGCTGCTGGATTCCGAGACGAACACGAATCCCTCCGCGGCGGCCGGCGTCATGATCCGCTCCGACACCACCGCCGGATCGCTCTTTGCCGAAGTGGATCTGACAGCGCAGAACACGGTGGTATTCGCCGGACGATCCGGCGGGGGCGCGTTCACCTCCACCCCGGTATCGGTCAGTGGTCCGGTTTGGCTTAACGTCACCGACACCAACGGCAACTTCGCCGGATACTATTCCAGCGACGGCATCAATTGGACGCAGATCGGAACCACCCAGGCGATCGCCATGCCCAGCGCAATCGCGCTTGGCGGCCTGTGGGCGTCGTCAAATAACAGTTCCGCTCTCAATACTGCCGTGTTTTCCGGCGTGACCCTGGCGCGAGGCGGCTGGACGGACACCGACATCGGGTCCCCCGCCATCACAGGATCGGCCGTTTACGACTCGCCCAGCGACACCACCACGATTTCCGGCAGCGGAGCCGATATCTGGGGAACCTCCGACCAGTTCAACTTCAACAGCACAACAATGACGGGCAACGGCAGCGCGATCGCTTACGTCGATTCCATCACCAATACCAATGCCTGGGCCAAGGCCGGCGTCATGATCCGAAACGATACCACCGCCGGTTCCGCTTTCGCGGCGGTGCTGGTTTCGCCCACCAGCGGCATCACGTTCGAGTGGCGCTCGACCGCCGGCGGCGTTACCAACCAGGAAATCAGCAGCCCCGCCGGCGGTCCGACTCCCGCTCCCGTGGGATTGAAATTAACCCGCGCCGGCAACACGTTCACCGCATACTATTGCACCGATGGCATCAATTGGTTACAGGTCGGTCCCAGCCAGACCGTTGCGCTCAACACCACAGCGCTGGCGGGGATAGCGGTCACGTCCCACAACACCGGCGCGCTCTGCACTGCCACCATCAGCAGTGTCAGCATCGGAAATAGTCCCCCGCCCGGCGCCGGTGTTTACAGCTCCGCCGACCAGTTGTTCCTGAACGATCTGGAAGACCGCGAGTTGATGTACTACTGGAATGAAACCAATTCGGCCAGCGGACTCGTGCCCGACAGCGCCAACGCCAACGGCGGCGGCCCCTCGGCCGATTCCAGCATCGCCGCGGTCGGCTTCGGGCTGACGGCGCTGACCGTCGGCGACGCACGCGGCTGGCTCTCGCATGCCAATGCCTATCAGCGCGCTTTGAACACCATCGACTTCCTCTACAACAGCGGCGCCAACGTCAACGGATTTTTCTATCACTTCCTCAATGAAACAACCGGCGCGCGGTATGGAACCAGCGAAGTTTCCTCCGTCGATACCGCCGAACTCATGGCCGGCGTGTTGAGCGTCGCCCAATACTGGGCGGGGACCCCGCTCCAGACCACCGCCCTG
>JBEKXM010000389.1:0-4787 GCA_049512115.1 Tepidisphaeraceae bacterium
CCCAGGCCCTGCATCTGCTTGGCCTGATTTGTTCTGGGCGCGGCGAGCAGGAGCAGGCCCTGAATTGGATCGAGCGGGCCGTCGAGGCCGATCCGCTCGCCGCGGAATACCGCACCAACCAGGGCGTTGTGCTGGAAAGGCTCGGCCGGACCGAGCAGGCGGTCGCGGCCTATCGCCTGGCCCTGGAAATCAGTCCCGACTTGACCGATGCGCATGTCAACCTTGGAAACGCCCTGAGCAAGCTGGGGCGATGGGACGAGGCGATCGAAGCCTATCGCGCCGCCGCCGATCGGCGTCCCGACGCCGCCGAAATCCACAATGCCCTCGGCGCGGCGCTCTACGCCGGCGGGCAGATCGAACCCGCCCTGGCCGCGCTCGCCACCGCTCTGGAGCTGCGTCCCCAATTCCCCGAGGCCTACAACAACGTCGGCAACACGCTGCTTTCCAGGGGCGATCTGGATTTGGCCATCGCCGCGTATCGTAAGGCCGTCGCAATTAATCCCGGCCTGACGGATGCGCAAATCAATCTGGCCAATGCGCTCGATCGCAACGGCCAGCGTGAACAAGCCCTGGCGGTCCACCTGCAAGTCGCCAAGGCCCGGCCCGATCATGCCGAGACGCAAATGTCGATCGGCGATGCGTTTTACCAGCTTGGCCGGTGGGACGAGGCGACCGATGCGTACCGCCGGGCAGTCGAGTTGTTGCCGCAAGACTACCACGCAATCGCCTGCCTCGGCCGGGCGCTGCTGGCCGTGCCGGACTTGGACGGAACGATCGCCGCCTATCGCCGGGTCCTCGAGCTTGACCCCAATTCCATCGAGGCGGCCAATAACCTCGGCGTCGCGCTTAAGGAGCAGGGTTTGATGGATGAAGCGCTGGACTACTGCGAAAAGGCGATGGAGATTCAGCCGGATAGTGCCCCCGTCCACAGCAATCTGGTCTATCTCCTGTCGTTTCACGCCGGATACGATCCGCCGGAACTGGCGCGGCAGCAGCGGCGCTGGAACGAAAAGCACGCCCGGCCGCTGCGGCATCTCATCCGGCCCCACGGCAACGACCGTTCGACGGATCGCCCACTGAAGATCGGCTACGTCTCACCCGATTTTCGCCAGCACGTCGTCGGGCAAAACCTGCTCCCGCTGTTGACAGAGCACGATCGCAACGACTTCAAAATCCACTGCTATTCCAGCGTCGTCCGGCCCGATCCGTTCACGGAGATTTTGCGATCCCACGCGGACGTTTGGCGAAACGTCGCCGTGCACACCGACGACGAGTTGGCCGAGATCATCCGCGCCGATTGCGTCGACGTTCTGGTCGATCTGTCGCTTCACATGTCGCACAATCGGCTGCTGGTCTTCGCCCGCAAGCCGGCGCCGGTGCAGGTGAGCTACCTGGGATATTGCGCCGGCACCGGCTTGGAGGCGATGGACTATCGCCTGTCCGATCCCTATCTCGATCCACCGGATTCCGATTTGTCGCTTTATTCCGAGCAAACGATCCGATTGCCGGAAACGTATTGGTGTTACGGCTGCTCCGGCCCGACGCCCGAGCCGGCGCCGCCGCCGTGCCAGATGAATGGGTTCGTCACCTTCGGATGCCTGAACAACTTCGCCAAAGTTTCGCCGGGCGCGTTGGATTTGTGGGCGGAGGTTCTGGCCGCCGTGCCGCGATCGCGCCTGATCGTCCATTCCTATCCGGGGTCACATCTCGACGCCGTGCGGCAGCGGTTTGCCGCCGGCGGTGTCTCGCCGGACCGATTGGAATTTCTCGCCAAGCAGCCGTGGAGCCAGTACGTGCAGACCTACGGCCGGATCGACGTCGCCCTGGACCCGTTCCCCTACGGCGGCGGAATCACGACGTGTGATGCCCTGTGGATGGGCGTGCCGGTGGTGAGCCTCATCGGCCAGACCGCCGTCGGACGCGGCGGGAAAAGCATTCTCTCGAACGTCGGCCTGCCGGAACTGGCCGCCCGCCGGCCTCGCCAGTACCTCCAGACCGCCGTCACGCTCGCCGAATCGCCCGGCCGTCTGGCGGAGCTTCGCGGAACCCTGCGACAGCGGATGCTCGCCTCGCCCCTGATGAGCGCCCGGCGATTTGCCAGGAACGTCGAGAAGGCATACCGGCAGATGTGGCGCCAATGGTGCAATTCCCGCGAGGATTCAATATAATTCCGCGGACACGGACCCCGCGCAACCACTTTTACCAGGAGAGACGACATGACTTCTCAGGAACTCGCCGCCGACGTGTTGAAGAGAAATCTGGAAATGTTGATGGGAACGCTCGGCGATTTTTCGGATGCCGACATTTACGTTCGGCCATGTCCCGGGGCAAATCATACGGCTTGGCAATTGGGCCACCTGGCCGCCGCCGAAGCGAACATGATCGGCGCATACAAATTGCCCGAGGGTTACGAAAAGAAATTCTCGAAGGAAACTTGCGGGAAGGACGATCCCAAGTTCTTCGGAACCAAAGCTGAACTGCTGGATCAATTGAGCAAGACTCGCGCGGCGACGATCGCATGGGTCAAGGCCGCCAAGCAGGCCGACTTGGATAAACCGGCCCCGGAGCGCATGCAACGCATGTGTCCGACCATGGGGCATCTTGTGCAGTTGCTGCCCTCTCACTTTGCCATGCACATGGGCCAGATGCAGGTGATTCGGCGGAAGCTCGGCAAGCCGCTCCTTTTCTGATTTTCCGTTTTTCCGCTGCAATTTTGAAATCAACGACCGACCCGCGCCGGCCGATAACATTTCTGTGACGGTCTGCGCATTGCCAGAGAACGTTGCGGCGCCCACGCGGCGAGGCGGCCACGCGCGCTCGGCCATGGGATTTTTGATCGGCCTATGCGCCCTTTCGGCGCTGGTCGGTCGGCTCAGCTTTCTGGTTCGTCCCCTCGATGCCGACGGGGCGATGTTCATCTACATGGGCAAGCTCGTCAGCCAGGGCGGCCGGATCGGCGCCGAACTGATCGACAACAAATTTCCCACGGTCGGGCTGATGACCAGCGAGTGTTGGCGGACGTTCGGCGCTTGCTGGCCGGCGTACGTGCTGCTGCAAACGGCCATGGGATTCGCCGGCGCGATTCTGCTGGCGCGGTCGGCCCGGCGGAACATCGGCATCCATGCCGCTTGGCCCACCGGATTGTTCGCCCTGGTCTATCTCAATTTCAATTTCGCGGTGTACGGTGGATTTCAACTGGAAACGCTCCAGGCATTTTTCAGCATCCTGGCCGCGACGGCCGCATTGGAAGCCCTGGGCGGCGACGACGCCAGAGATTCGTTCCTGGCCGGGCTGTCGGCCGGCGCGGCGGCGATGCTCAAGCCGTCGGGGCTGGCCGTGCTCGGAGCATTGGCCGTTGCCCTCATCTGCCGGCGGCGGCGATTGACGGCCCATGCCGCCGCCGCCGCCGCGGGCCTGGCGATCCCCGCCGCCGCCACCTTGGCATATCTTCGCGCCGCGGACCTGCTCGGCAGCATGCCGGCCATCTGGCGGCAGATCGCCGGTTACGCCGCCAATTCTCCCTGGGAACCCTGGGACCTCAGCAAGCCGGTCATCGTGATTCTCATCCTTGGATTTCCCCTGCTGATTCGCGGCGTGGTCTTTCGCAGGCCCCAACATCGGCTGGCGAGCCGGCCCGACACGTCGATGGTGATTTTCGCGATTGCCTGGTTGGCCCTGGAAGCCGCCGGAGTCGTGGCCCAGCGGCGAATGTACGCCTACCACTTTCTGGTCCTGGCCGCGCCAGCGAGCCTGCTCTTTGGCCTGATTCCGCGTAATTCCCGCCCGTGGCCCCTGGCCGCGGCATTGATCCTGCCGGCGCTTTTCTCCCTCTTTGGCGGATGCCAGGTCCTGGCCGATGCGCCGCATTCGCTCAAACGGTCCGCTTCCGAAGATTATCTGGCCACCCACGCCAGGAGCGGCGATGCCGTCTGGCTCGACGGAATGATGCGCCTGCTGGTCAACACCGACCTGGCCCCCGGCTCCCGGTACCCGATGACGTTTCTCTGGGTGAACGACGATGATGCGCCGCTCCGATATTGCCGCGCGATGCTGGGAGATTTCGATCAACGCCGCCCCAAATACATCGTCCTGCCGACGAAATTCGACCATTACGTCCACGCGCTCAGCGACCACGTCAAGGAATTGGGACTTCGGCCGACCCGCAAGGCGAATTTCATCCGGGCGTGGATGGAACTGAGAGATTACGTCCGGGAAAATTATCGCCCTGAAGCCCAGGTTGACTGGGAAACCGTTTACCGGCGAGGCTCGTAGATGAAAGCGGAGGCAGCCCAGAGCTACCGTGCTCTCGCACAAGCCCCCTCTCCCGGCACTCCGGGGGAGCGATGGGGTGAGCTTCCGCTTCACAAGGCCGCCCAAGACCCTCACCCTGACCCTCTCCCGGATTACCGGGAGACGGGAAAAATGCTGCTGCGCGCGGTGATCGTTCCGTTCGCCTACACGCGACTGCTGCTGATCTGCGCCGCCTGCTTCGCGATTTACAGGCTGCCGGCCGCGCGGGCCGTCGGGTGGGATTTGCCCACCGGCTCCGCCGCCATCGATATATGGTCGCATTTCGACGGGCGTTGGTATCTCACCATCGCCAGGGACGGCTATCAGCTCATTCCCGGTCAGCAGTCCAACGTCGCCTTCGCGCCGCTGTTTCCCATGCTCATGCGTCTCGGCGGGCTGCTGGCTGGCGGAAGCGATCGAGCGTTCCTGATCGCGGGGATCGTCATCTCCAATCTCGCGCTGATCATAACGCTGGTTTATATGATGGAGTTGCTGCT
>JBEKXM010000390.1:0-4761 GCA_049512115.1 Tepidisphaeraceae bacterium
ATCCGCCGTCCGCCCATAACGGTCTGGCCCGACGCCACGCTGCGCGACGCCGCCAACGAAATGATCCTGCACGATGTCGGCCGGCTGGTCGTTGCCGATCCCGCCAACCGGCGCAGAGCGATTGGCATCATTACTCGCAGCGATCTTTTGCGCGCCCAGCGCCGCGCCCTGGACGACATGATCCCCGCTCCGCCCGCCGTTTCCTGGCGCCGCCGAAAGCCGCCGGCGAGAATCAAGGCGATTGAACCGCCATGACGCCAAGGTCAGATTTCCCCTTGGCGTCATGGCGGTTCAATTCTTGCTGTTTCGATTTGACGGGACAAGAAGCCCTTTGACAAGGGTCTCGAAGGGCTTTGTCACTTCACGGCAAAGACTTACGCCATCGAGCCAGAAGTTCAAAACACAATTTCCAGCATTGGGCGATTTGTCGCCACGATCTTCAACGTCACGTCCGCAATACGGTCCCGCAGTTCCGTGAATAGAGGTAATGCTTGCCATAAATCGCTCGTCCGATGTGCCATCGCGTGCGTGATCCTTGCCAGCGTGCCGGGTGGATGAGCGTCCGCGCGGAATATGGGAAGTCCAGCGGCAAGACAACTCACATGGGAACCGTTATTATCCACAGGAAGCTCACGGACTGGCGTGATTTTCGCCAGACAATTCCTCGGTCGATCGAGGACCTTGTTATGCTGAATGATTGTCGTGGCTTGCTGCTTCGTCTTGGCGCTGCCACCGTTGTATTGGCTCTTCTTTCCGGCTGCACGGGGACGACGATATCTTATAGCCCCAAAGAACGAATGGTGCTGGCCAGCAGTCACAATCATTTTCTGGAAATGGGTCCCTGCGGCGCTCCATGGAATTACGATGACCAGATCAACATTCTTCTACCGGCCAATTGTGACCAATGTGACGGCTCTCAACTTGTGGTATATCAAAATGGCAAACTCAAAGTTGATTCAGGCAGTGTAATTCTGGATCGAAAGAATAAAACCGTTACGATTGACCTGACTTTTGAGGGATACGATCACGTCCCGGTAAAATGCAAATATAACGGAGTCTGGAGATATGTTGAGCAAGAGCCACAACAAGGCGATGTCACGCGCCAATGGCTTCAAGATTTCTATCGAACCCAAAAAACCGTCTTTTATGACCCGTAAGAAACGGGATTTCTCGTGGATTGGAATTCTATTGGGAGTGGTCTTTCTTTCAGGCGGTGTGGATCGCACGGACGATTTGAGGGCGCCTACGAAGCAACGGGAGCTTATCGAAAAAATCGATACAATCCCGCTCACAGGGGCGAGTCTTCGCCGTTTCCTGGCGCCGCCGAAGGCCGCCGGCGACAATCAAGGCGATTGAACCGCCATGACGCCAAGACGCCCAGCGGGTAGCGCGTTATCCTGTTGTCTGCCGCCACGGCGGGCAATTGGAGGCGATCGGGGTCATGGACGTTGCAACCGTTAATTCCAAGGCGACACATGGGGGTTACGTGCCCTTGCGGTGGGTGGCCGTTCTTTTCGTCTTTCTCGCGGCGTTCGTGTATCTGACCGGATTGACCGCCAGCCCCGATGATGCCGGCATCGCCTATCAAACCACCGCGGCCATCGCAATCATCAGCGTTTTTGCTGGCGTGATCGTATTCTGCGTTCTTATCCACCGCCGGTATGTGGGCACGCCATTACTGGGTTGGCCGGGCTGGCGGCGATTTCTATTGGAAGCGACGATTGCCTGTCCCGTTGCGATTGTGTTGGTCCTGCTAATGTCACTGCCAGTATTCGCTAAACATTTTTCGGATGGTGGGGACATCATTTACAGGCCCGTGATTATCGCGCCGGTGATTTATTGTCTGGTCGGGTTCACGCTGGCCCCCGTGGCCGAAGAAATGCTTTACCGAGCGGTGTTATACGGCACCCTTCGGCGATGGATGAAGCCGGTGTTCGCGGCCGTGCTCCAGGCGCTGGTGTTCGGCGTGATGCATCGCTACGGGCTTCTGTATATGTCGATTGCGTTTGCATCGGGATTGCTGTTCATGGCCATGTACCTCTGGCGGCAAACCTTATGGTCCCCGATCCTGGTCCATGCCCTGAACAATGCGCTTAGCGTGATTTCCCTGCTCGTGATGCTCTTAGCACCCAGCAGCCACACGTTTCTGGGGATTTCGATGGCGGATGCCGGCGCTCAGCCGGGTGAGAGAGTGACTGCGATCATTCCCGGCACTCCGGCGGAAGAGGCAAAACTGAACGTCGGCGACGTCATCACCGCCATCGACAGCCTGCCGATCCACCAGGCAAACGACGTGAGGAGGATTGTTGGGGCGCACAAGCCCGGCGATACGATTCATCTCACGTTGGTGCGCGGGCGACAATCGGTTGAGGTTGCCGTTGAACTACGCGCCATGCGGCCGCACGTTCTTTGGTAGCCCACGCGGTGTACCCATCTGCATCAAGGGATTGAACCGCCATGACGCCAAGACGCCAAGGTCAGATTTCCCCTTGGTGTCTCGGCGGTTCAATTCTTGCTCTTTCGGTATCACGGGCCAGAAACTCATTTTGGGTGATTTGGAGCCGCCATCTCTTTGTCGCAGCATTACTTGCAGCGGCATTCTTGGTTCGACGAGCCGACCTAAAACACTACGCAAAATCCAGAGTTACGACGACCGAGCGACGGGATTTGAACTGCCGGTTGACCGTGCGACAATTTCACCGTGAAATTGTCAGTGAGCCGTCGGTACGTGCCGCAAATTTTGGTTGTGTTCGCTGCTGCCAATTGTTAAGATTACGTTAACCATTTCGGTGGCTTCACCGGACATTCCAGCTATCTTCATCGCGGATAGAGGAGAATATGCTTCGCTCAATCAATTCCCACTTTGCGGTATGCCTCTTCGTTTTTGGCGTCGGTTTCGCCTCTGTGGCCCAAGCCGTCACGATCTACGCGACTTCTTATGAAGGCCAGGCCATCTACAAGTGCGACACCGTCACCAACACCAACACGCTGGTCCATTCCACCGCATCCGCCGGCAACCCCGATTCTCTCCTCTTCGACCCGGCTGGACGAATCATCTACAGCGCCACCGCCAACGGCACCATCCATTCTTACAACCCAGTCGGCAACTTGGACACCACCCTCGCCTTCGCCTCCAACCCAGTCGATCTGGCGCTCGATCCCTCCGGAACAACATTTCTGGTTTCGGACATCGGTTCCCCGTCCCTCACACGCATCCCCGTAGCCGGCGGCGCCCCAACTCTCCTCGTCAACGGCTCCTACGACGGCGGCATCGCTTACGCCAACGCAAACCTCTTCGCCATTGCCAACCACACCGAGGTCGACCAGCTCAATCCGACCACCGGCGCACTGCTCAATTCTTCAATACCCAATGCACTGCTCGATCTCGACGGCATGACCTACGATCCCCTCACCCAGCATCTCTGGGCAACGGACCTCAACAACGGCTCGCTCGTCGAATTCGATCCCGCCGCCCTCACCTATTCCGTCCACGCGCTGCCAAGTTATTTCGGCGGATCGCTTGAGCCCGACGGCATCATCTCCGACGGCGCAGGCACACTCTATTTCGCGTCGCGCAAGGCCTTCTCGATTTATTCCTACGACATCGCCACCGCCACCATTACCGCGCACAATCAGGTCTTCGGAGTCGACGACCTCGCCCCGATCATCGGCCCAGGCTCGCTGGAATCGGTGCCCGAACCCGCGTCGCTGGTCAGCCTGGCCGTCGGCGCCGCGCTGCTGCTTCGCAGACGGAATCGCATTTGATCGCTGATTTACGAATTCAACTGATCAAATCGGCTTCCATTCCCAAAGCCGTTTTTTACTGCCCATTGCGTTGTATATCCTAGATAGACGGCTGTCTTGCCCGTTGGCGCGAAGCGCCGCGTAACCTGTCCGGGATTTCACGTTCGCCGTCAGTACCGGTTATTGCGGATTCAACAGTCCCAGCCAAAAACTTTGATTCCGATGCAGAATCGGGCAAAAAGTTCAATGGGTGTCTTGTCATTTCGGAAATCTGTTGGACGCCGCGGGAGCGGCAAATCGCCCCCGCTGGACGCCGCGATCCAAATCGCCATACAATCACCCGCTCGTCTAAGAAGGAGCAACTATGAGCATGTGGGGTCCGAACATGACCGGCAGGCCGTATCCGCTGGATTATTCCGCCGGCACGCGCGATAGCGCGACCATCCACTTTTTCAATGCCGTTTACGCATGGATGGCCGTGGGGCTGGCCGTGACCGCCTCGGTCGCATGGCTGGTTTTCAGTCATCACCAGGCCTGGGCCGCGGTCTTCACTGGCGGCGCGATGATGGGAATATTCATCATTCAGATCGTTCTGGTCCTGGTTATTTCTGCGGCCGTTCGCAGCGTCAGCGCAACCCTCGCCACCGGGCTGTTCGTGATCTATGCCGCGCTCAACGGACTGCTATTCTCAAGCATATTTTTTGCCTACACGGCGAGCAGCATCGCCGGCACGTTCGGCGCCTGCGCCGCCATGTTCGCGGTGATGAGTCTTTACGGAATGTTCACCAAAACCGACCTCACGACCATGGGCAAAATCCTGTTCATGGCCCTGATCGGCCTGATCGTCGCATCCGTGGTGAACCTGTTTGTCGCCAGCAGCGGGCTCTATTGGCTGGTCTCTTATGCCGGGGTCATCATCTTCGCGGGACTGACCGCTTATGACACGCAGCGCCTTCGGGGGATCGCCGTTTCCACTCAGGGCGACGCGGCTTTGGCCGCTCGTCTTTCGGTCAGCGG
>JBEKXM010000391.1:0-4737 GCA_049512115.1 Tepidisphaeraceae bacterium
GAGAAAGAGTCCGGCTCCTCGTCCGCCTCACGGCGGACTCGGGTTGACCTCACGGTTCATTCCACGGGTTCTCGACGGGGTCTCAATTCGTTTCTTCTCTTTCGCGTCAGCGATTGACTGTATGTTTAGATTTTACCATGAACGATGCGTTCATGCTGAATTATACCTGTGGATATCTCGTTTCGAGATATACTAAAACTGGAAGCCGAAACAAGCAGCGTTTGGCGCGGGCTGTTCGGATTTCCGATCAAGCCCCTGTTACCGTGGCGGCTCGTCAACCGTAACGGTTGTCGCCAGGCATGTTCGGCAGTGATTGCCAAGCATTCCCCGGAGCGCCACAAGCGCCGTTCCGTGGAGCGGGGGCTTGCTCGGGAATGACGAGCGATCACCTTGACATATATAACGACCACGGGGAACCGATAAATTACATTGGCCGCCGGCAGGCGTGGGGACAAATGGTTTCCTTCGGCCTCCTCCCTGCCGATCGTCGCCAGCACGTCTATTGCGTCGGCAAGAGCGGCACGGGCAAGACGACGCTCCTCCGCAATCTCATTTTGCAGGATATTGAACATGGCGATGGCGTGGGCGTCATTGATCCCCATGGCGACTTGGCCGAAGACATTCTCGATCAAATCCCGCCTTGGCGGACAGACGACGTGGTGTACTTCAACCCGGCCGATCTGGAATATCCCATCGGCCTGAATCTTCTGCAGAATGTGCCGGCGGAACGACGGCACCGCGTCGCCTCCGGCGTCGTCGGCGCCATGAAGGCGATTTGGAAGGATTCCTGGGGCGCCAGGATGGAATACATTCTGTATGCCGCAGTCGCGGCGTTGTTGGATTGCCAGAACACGTCGATTCTTGGGGTTCAGCGGATGTTGGTCGATCGAAGATACCGCTACTGGGTGGTGAAGCAGGTCAAAGACCCTATCGTCAAATCGTTCTGGACGATGGAATTCGAGCACTACAGCAGCCAATTCATGCAGGAAGCCATTGCCCCGATTCAGAACAAGGTGGGGCAATTGCTCATGTCTCCACCTGTTAGGAATGTCCTGGGCCAAGTCAAACGAAAGATTGATCCGCGGTTTATGATGGACAACCGGCGGATTCTCATTGCCAATCTGTCGAAGGGACTCCTGGGCGAGGATAAGGCAAATCTCCTCGGATCACTTCTTGTGACGAGCTTTGAACTCGCCGCCATGGAACGCGTCGATGTGCCGGAAGCGAAACGGCAGGACTTTTTCTTGTTCATCGACGAGTTCCACAATTTCGCCACGGATTCGTTTGCGACGATTCTGTCGGAGGCAAGGAAATACCGGCTCAATCTCACGCTTTCGCATCAATATCTGGATCAACTGCGAGAGAGCGTCCGTCATGCCGTGTTCGGCAATGCTGGGACGGTAATTTCTTTTCGGGTTGGCGGAAGGGATGCGAGGGAATTGGCGAAGGAATTTGGCGGCTCGTATGCGGCGAATCACTTCACGTCGTTGAGCAATTTCGAGGCGGTGGTAGGACTGCTGTCGGACGGACTGCGCGGCGAACCGTTCCACGCTCGCACACTGGCGCCCCTTGAAATCCGATCTGGACGGCGTGAAACGGTCATTCGCCGGTCCAGGGAAAAGTACGCAATTCGCAAAGGGGCCGTGGAAGGTAAAATCCATCGGTGGCTGCGGTCGGCTTGACGCCATGAAATCCGTATATGGCTACTATTGATGCCGATTGCCTACATTGGTATCTTATGCAACATCCTGCATGGCCGCATCCGCTTCCGGTGAAAGGAATCGCCATGAACCATATCGTGCGAAGGGTTCCGAAAGATTCAAACATTGAGCAAGGTGATCGGCAGTTACCGGCCCAATCCTACCGAACCAGGGACATGGTGGTCGCCAGTCAACTGAGCCTCGGTGTCGAGCCCCGGCTCTCCTTGGCGTGGAAAGTGGAACCTTGGTGTTGGGAAAGCGGATTCAGCCTTCTCGTTTTCCGCAGCCGGACGAATTTCTCCTCCGACAAGCATCCGGACGATCTCAACCAGCATGGCCTACTCTTTATCGAAACGAACCACGATGCGGTCCATGAGGAAGTGCCGGAGGAAGGCACCCACTTCTTCACCTTCGTTCTCCACAAGAAAATGTTCCTGGGACTGGGTGAGAAAATGTCGGTCCTGCGGTTTTCCGAAACCGTGCCCTCGGCCAAAGTCGCCCTCGGCAGGATTAGGGACCAGTCCGAACTTCAGGACATGCTCCAGCGGCATGAAGTGGGAAAAATCGAGCATGAGGCCAGGTTGAATGAAGCAAAACTTCGGCGCATCCGGTCGAGGCGAAGCCTTGAGGACGCTGAGAATCCAGCGCCACGAAAAACTCAAAGCAGTACCGAAGCCTTGATCGCCGAAGAAATGGAAACCATCGACGCCATGGTGGAGGCGATGTTCGCCAAGCGAAGGAAAATTTCCGATCTCAAGAAGGACGAGCGATTCCAGAAATTGAGCCGAAAGGAGCGGGATGCGGTTCTGGAACGGATCGCGGAGCGGCTGGATGCCGCTGAAATCAGCGCCCGAAGGGAGACGAGGGGGAGCTAAGGGAAAGGAGCATCATGTACACGCGTCTGACAACGGAAGGTCGGAGTGCAGTAAGGGTAATGGCCAAGGTCATCGGCATTACGGCCGCGATAACCATCGGGATGGGCGAGCTTACCGTCGCCGGCCGCTCTTTGGCCGCTTGGTGGAATCAAGCAGCCGTATCAGTTCCGGTGCGACGGGTTGCGATACCGTCGTATGTCTCCGCTCCGATGCCCGCTCCACCACCGGCGACGATATTTCATTTCCAGCCGATTCCCGCACCGGAACCCTATCCCGTCCAGACTTATGCGCCTGTGTATATTCCGCCGAGCCAAACTTGGCCGGGGCCAGTTCGCATGATGTCGTCCGGATATCGTCCGGGACAGAATTCACAACAACGATATTTTACTTACCCCACGAATTTCCAGTCGGGCTTCCATCCCAATTCAGGCCCAGCGGCGGGCGCCAAGAAATGAGGCGTCGCGCCGGAAATGAATTTTGAGAATCTGGAACCACTGGAAACCGTCCCGATCATCACGACGGGGGGAATTAAAGTTGAAGATGTTTGATTCACCTCCTTAGATGCGTTTAGTCGTGTTATCCACTTCTAAGAGGCTGGACACCGACTGCAATGCGGACGCGGCCCCCGCTCGCACCAATTCCGGCTTCGCGAATCTGGTCGGCGCCGTACAGTACATCCGTTAACGACGGCTTGCGAATTTAGCCAATGAATCCCGAGCTCGTTCGATAACCTCCCCCCAATTCCCGAACTTCTGCTGCCGAAACAACCGCATCGTCGGATACCAGGGGCTGTCCTCTCGCTCGATCAACCATCGTCAGTCCGGGGCGTACGGCAGCAACACCCAAACCGGTTTGCCAATGGCGCCGGAAAGGTGAGCAACGGCTGGCTTGGTAATGTGACAAACCAGATTGGCGTTACTACTGAAGAGTCATCTGGCTGGGCCTTGTAAATCAGACCTTACCCCCTCCGCGCACCAATTCCGCCACATCTGCCGGTAAGCCGCTTCAACATTGCGGGCGAAACGCGGGGCATCCATCAGGGGTGACGCCTGCATCCGCCCGCGCAGCGTCCGGCGCAGCTCGGCCAGCCGCGGCAAATTCCTGGCCAGATTTGCGGCAATCCGAACATACTCTTCAGGCGTTCGGGCGATGAGTTCCGGCAGGCCGAGATTGGTCAATTGCGACAGCCCGGCTCTACCAACAACCGTCTGTCCCACCAGCGTTACGACGGGAACGCCCATCCAAAATGAGTCCAGGCTCGTCGTGTGCCCATTGGAGGGGAAAGTGTCCAGTCCCGCGTCGATGCGGTGGTAAAGTTCGAGGTATTGAGGACGTGGACGGAAGGCGATCAGCTCGATGCGATCGGGGCTGATTCCCTCCCGTTGCAGCATGTCCAACAGCGGTTGGCGATGACTCCCCTCGGGACAGAGCAACATGAATCGCGACCGAGGGATGGTTTTGAGGACCTGCGCCCAGAGCCGAAGGACCTGCTCGTTGACCTTGATGAAGTTATTCAGACATCCAAAGGTGATGTGGTCATTTGTTTGGGCGGGCAGCGGGTTGACCGCCAGTTCCGTAACCAGCGGATCGTAGCACCAGAAGGTGTCAGGCAGACGGATTGACGTTTCGGAATAGAACTGATCGTTCAATCCCGGCGGATCGAGGTAGGGGTCGGTCAATCGGTAATCCATCGCCGACAGCCCCGTCGTTCCCGGATACGCCAGCCACGCCACCTGCACCGGCGCCGGCTTGCGCGCGAAAATCAGCGGCCGACCGTTGGCCATGTGCATCGTCAAATCCACCAGGATATCTATCCGATCCTCACGGATTTTCCGGGTAACCTCCGCATCAGTCATCCCCGGGATCGACCGCCAGACTTGGGCGCAACCGCGAATCCGCTCGGTCACCGCATCCGGCCGGCCGACGTCGGCATAGCAGAAGATTTCGAACCCTTCCCGATCGTGATTCGAAAGAAGTGGGATCGTGAAGAACGATTGGCAATGATCGCGGAAATCCGGCGACACATAGCCGATACGCAGGCGACGGTCGGCATCGCGATTGTTCGCGTGCGGCTGAATGAGTTTCTTGAGAGGTTCGGCGTGTTGTTGATTCCAGCGGCGGTTCTCCTCATAGATCATCCTGGCATCGCAGCCGGGATGAAA
>JBEKXM010000392.1:0-4736 GCA_049512115.1 Tepidisphaeraceae bacterium
AAGGAGAACCGCTCTAGATTCTCGCAACCGCGTTGGCCCAGGTGAGTCCCCCGCCGAAAGCCACGAAAATCACCGCGTCGCCGGTTTTGAATCGCCCCGTTCGGTATGCCTCGTCCAGAGCGATGGGGATGCTGGCGGCCGAGGTGTTGCCATATCGGTCGATGTTCACAAACGCCTTTTCCAACGGCAGACCCAGTTTTTCCATGGCCGAATCAATGATCCGCTGATTGACCTGGTGCGGAATGATGAGCTTCACGTCCTGGGCGGTCAACTCGCAGGCGCGCATCGCCTCGTGGATCAGTTCCTCGAACTTGGTGACCGCGAACTTGTATACTTCGCGTCCCTTGATCTTCATGAAATGGTCGCGATCGACGATCATCTGCTGGTTGAGCGGGAAGCGGCTGCCGGGAATGCACTTCATCGCATCCGCGCCGGCGCCGTCGGCATGAAGGGAGCTGTAGATGAGCCCCCTTCCCGGCTCGCTGGATTGTTTCAGCACCACCGCGCCCGCGCCGTCGCCGAAGAGAATGCAGCTCGATCGGTCGGTGTAATCGGTGATCCGGCTGAGGGTCTCGGCGCCGATGACCAGCACGTTTCGAAACTGCCCGGCCTTGACGAAATTAGCGCCGGCGACCAGGGCGTAAATGAACCCGCTGCACGCGGCGGACAAGTCGAACGCCGGCACCCCGCCCAGCCCCAGCGCCGCACCCACGAAACAGGCCGTCGAGGGAAACACCATCTCCGGAGTGATCGTCGCGCAGACGATCAACTCGATATCCGCAGGCTCCAAACCCGCCGAGGCGATCGCCTTCCGCGCCGCCGCCGTTGCCAGTGACGCCGTGGATTCACCGTCGACGACGATTCGCCGTTCCCTGATCCCGGTTCTCTGCGTGATCCATTCATCGTTGGTCTCGACCATCTTCGAAAGATCGTCGTTGGTAAGCCGTTTGTCCGGCAATTGACTGCCGAAACCCGCGAGAATGGCTGAAAACATCTGCATTGAATCACAAATAAAACCAGAGACCGGGCACTAGAAACTAATTCTTATTCCTCCGCAACCGGAATGGAACACTCGATCGCTTCGACGATCTTTTCATTGATCCTGCTGCTGGTAAGTTGCTTGGCGACGCGGATGGCGTTCTTGATGGCGCGGGCTTCGGAGCGGCCGTGGCAGATCAGGCAATACCCGTCGACGCCCAGCAGCGGCGCGCCGCCGTATTCCTGCCAGTCGTGATTCGCATAAATCTTCCGCATGATCGGTTCGAACTGCGGGATCAGCCGTGGCGCGGCCTGTTCAATCTCCGCGGCGATCGTGCGGAACAGCCCAGCGGCCATCCCCTCGGTGAACTTCAACACGATGTTGCCCACGAATCCGTCGCATATCACCACGTCCACGACGCCCTTGAATAAATCCCGCCCCTCCACGTTGCCGATGAAGTTGATCAGCGGCTCGTCGCGCATCATCTTGCGCGCTTCCTTGGTGAGCGCGTTCCCCTTGGCGTCCTCCTCGCCAATGCTGAGCAGCCCGACGCGCGGCTCGCGGTGGCCGCAGACCTCGCTGGCATAGGTGCCGGCCATGATCGCGTATTGCTCGAGGTGTTTGGGCTTGGGCTCGGGGTTGGCGCCGACGTCGCAGATCACCACGGGGCCATGGAATGTCGGAAGCATGACGGCGATCCCCGGCCGGCTGACCCCCCGCAAAAGCCTCATCCTCAACTGCGCCGCCGCCACGCACGCCCCGGTGTTTCCCGCCGAGATCACGGCATCAACCTCGCCCTGGGCGGCGAGCTTGCACATCACGGCTATGCTGCTGTCAGGCTTGCTGCGAATCGCCTCCACGGGCGAATCGTCCATCAGGATCACCTGCGTGGTGGGGATGACCTTGTAATGTTTTCTTTGCTGGCCGGTAAGAGAGGAGCCGTCCAACCCGCGGCGGATTTCCCCTTCGTCGCCGACGAGGCAC
Source organism: Tepidisphaeraceae bacterium (assembly GCA_049512115.1). Classification (GTDB taxonomy): domain Bacteria; phylum Planctomycetota; class Phycisphaerae; order Tepidisphaerales; family Tepidisphaeraceae; genus PALSA-1353. Next base: position 1,964 of record JBEKXM010000392.1, read on the forward strand.
ACCACGTCGCCATCCGTGAGCAAAGGCGCGGCATGCCAGCATCCCTGAAGGATTTCGGCGGGGGCATGGTCCCCACCCATCACATCCACCGCAACTCGCACCGGCAATCTCCTTCGATTGCGGAGGCTACGCCTTCCGCGCGGAGGCAACACCTTCCGCTGCGGAGGCTACGCCTTCCGCCAGGGAGGCAATGCCCTCCGCCGGGCCAATGAGAGCCATCATATACCAGACCCGCTCTTCCTTTAATCAGGCCTGCTCGGTCTCCATCTGCAACGCCAGCTTCGGATTGACGTACCCGCAATTGTCGCAAGCACAATGCGGAAGCTTGGCGTTGGAACATTGTGGGCAGCGGACGTAGTGGATCGGCCGCAACGCGTGATGCGAACGCCGCTTACGCTTGCGGGACTTGCTGATTTTCATGACCGGCTGGATGCGGCAAACTCCCGGCGGATCAAAAACCGAACCGCCAATAAAAAGTCACGGCGGGACGATACCCGCCGGGCATTGACTCCAAGCGTATTTGGGTTAATGGGTTCTGTCAAGATTGGGGGAATGGTCATTTGTCATTCGTCATTGGTCATTTGTCATTGGCGAATTGCATTTACAAATGACCAATGACGAATGACCAATGACAAACTCTATCGAGACACGCTCCAATCTTCGGTGCAATTGTAAATATATTGAATATTATCACCGATTTTTATTGATTTTATTGATCTTTCACAGTAAATACTTCAAATAGCTTTATGAGCGAATCCCGCCCGGTCGGCAGCGATTGTCCGTACTGCTCTTCGCCCATGACGGTGACGCAGATGAGTTGCCAGCGCTGCCGGATCTCGGTGCAGGCGGATTTTCCGATGTCCCGCCTCGGCAGGATGCCCGTGGAACATCAGCGGTTTATCGAAATGTTCCTGCTTTCGGGCGGAAATCTCAAGGAGATCGCCGAACAGGTGGGGGTTTCCTATCCCACGATCCGGTCCCGGCTGGATAAGGTGATCGAAACATTGCGGGCGGATATCGGCAAAACCCGGCAGGTGAAGGGAAGTCTGCTGGATGCCGTGGGCACGTCCCGGTCCAGCGCCGAGGAGGCCGCCAAGATGATCAAGGACATTTAGTTAGTGGCGAACGAGCCGGGGGCGTCCCCGGCCCGATGAAAGCGAGTGGCTGATGAGTTCCGTCAATGGTTTACCGGAGCGGGCGCTGGAGGCCGCGACGCCAGCAATTCCGGATGAACAGTCGCGGCTGGATGATGCGATGCGGCGGGCGGACGATCTGCTCATCTCATCGCTGGAAAAAGAGGAGCGCCGGCGCAAAAAACGCCGACGACGAATCCTCATCACGATTGGAGGTTCAGCCATGCTCGCTGTTTTGGGTATAATTTCGTTGTTTTTACTGCAATCAAATGGTCCTGCCGGCAATGCCGGACATTTGGTTCAGCAGGGCTGGGAACTGTGGCAACAACAACACTTCGATGAGGCGGCGCAGAAATTCCAGCAGGCGACGCGCATCAATCCGCAACTGACGGACGCCTGGAACGGCCTGGGCTGGAGCGATTTTAACTCCGGCCGGAGCAACCAGGCCGAGGATGCGTTCAAGAGGGCCGTTCAGTTGGAGCCGAACTATCCGGCCTCGCTGAATGGGCTGGGGCAGATTTATTTCTCCCGGAATGAATTGGATAAGGCGGAGGAGTATTTGCTGAAAGCCGCGCCGTCGGCGCCGGCGGCGTGGTGGGGACTGGGCAAGATTTATCTGTTGCAGGGAAAGTGGGACCAGGCTGCGAATTACCTGCAAAAAATCGTGGATTCCGGTCAGGCGACCGGGACCGATCTGGATCAGGTGAAGCTGATGCTGGATGCGGCGAAAAACCAGAATTTGCCTGACTCGCTGAAGAAACAGATTTCACCGCAATACGCCAACTCCCCGGTGGCCGAGCGGGTGCAACAGGCGTGGGTGGCGATGAACCAAGGCGATACCGTCAAGGCGCGGCAACTCTTCGAGCAGGCGCTGGAGGATAATCCCAACGATGCCAACGCGCTCAACGGCATGGGCTGGCTGTTGCTCCGCACCGGCAACTTGAATAAGGCCATGGATGAGTTCGAGTCGGCATTGAAGAACGATCCCGACGCCGCCGGGGCCATGAACGGCGTCGCCTTGATCGATCGTCAGCAGGGAAAGCTCGACGATGCGATCGCCATGTGGGAAAAAATGGTCCAGAAATTTCCGGGCGTGAATGCCGGGACTTACGGGTTGGCCGATGCGTATATGTCCAAGCACGAGTACGACAAGGCGGTGACGCTTTACCAGCAGATCGTTGATGCCAATCCCAACGATCACGATGCGCAGGCGAAACTGGACGAGGCGAAGAGGCAGGCGGCGAAGTAGTCACTCGCGGGGCACGGGCGAAATGACGGATGCCCGTGCCCCCTTGTAAATTGGTCATTGGTCATTTGTCATTGGCGAATTGCATTTACAAATGACCAATGACTATTGACCAATGACTGACCCCACAATCTGTTTGGCTTTATCGAGTGCCGCCCCAATCTTCGACGCATCCTTCCCGCTTCCCTGGGCCATCTGCGGCCTTCCCCCTCCCCCGCCGCCGGCAACGGTCGCTACCTGCTTCACCCAATCGCCCGCTTTGAGGCCCTTGGCCACCACGTCGTCGCTCACGGCTGCGACGAACGTCACCTTCTCGTTCTGGGAAGCGGCCAGCAGAATCGCGTGCGTCGGCGATTTCTTCCGCAGCGAATCGATCGCCGAACGAAGCTGATCG
>JBEKXM010000393.1:0-4723 GCA_049512115.1 Tepidisphaeraceae bacterium
CAGCAAGTGTCACGCACACTGCGGCGGGGCGGTGGGGCGGAGGTTTTGGCTTCCTTCGCCATTGGACGTCACTGTCGGATGCCGGCGATCTGGCCCTGGTCCTTCCACACGGTGAAGGTTCCCCCGGCGCCGCTGATCGCGCAGGTCGCGATGTCATACATCGCCTCGGCCCGAACCGGTGGAACAACAAAAACCCCCGGCGTTACCGCCCGCGCCAGATACTCGCACCTGGCCTCCCCCGCGTCCGGCATATCGCCCATGATTACCACCCGATCGTCCCGAATATCCATTCGGTCATCGGCGAACCTGGCGATCTTTGTAGCACCATCGGATGAGGCATGATCGGCGTCCTCGTCCTTCGCCGTTGTCGCCAGCCGCGAGTTTTCCGCCTCAAGCCCGGCCGGCAACAAATCCTCGATCACCAGGTTTGGCTGATTGGCCGGGGCGTCGATGGTCAGTTCAACGCGCACCAGTTGCCCGCTCTGGGCCGAATGATTCGCTAATTCCGTGCCATCCAGCGACAGATATCGCCGGCGGATCGCGATGCCATGTTGTGAATCCGCCGGCGCGGCCAGCGGAACACCCGTTTCCAGCCACGAGACATAGGCCGCCGCATTCGGCGGTCCGGATACGCGCACCATGTAAGGCGTTCCCGCGGCGGGGTCCGGCACATTCAGCGCCAGCGGGTTCCCGCCTTGCGCCTCGGCGAGCACTTGTGTCCCGGACAACAGCCGCGCCGAATCAAACGGCGGCGGACGCGGAACATGGTGCAAATACTGTCCGATCGCCAGCAGTGCGAACGCGGTGTCCTGCGTGCTGTCCCATCCGTTATGTGCTCGGGCGTCAGCCAGCCGCTGCACGAGGTCCGGCAGCGCCGCACTTTCCGGCTGGACCGTCGCCAGCGCGTAAATCAGCAGCGCCCGGTCGCGGATCGGCGAGCCGATGTTCCCGCCGTACTGCCGATGAATTCGCGGCAATGGCAGTGAGTCCGGCATCAATTGATCCGCGAGGTCGCTTCGCCCCGACAACAGCCACGCGCACGCCAGCAGCAGCCGGGCGTCCGATTTCATCGCCGATTGGTCCCGGTCCTCATCCGGTGAATCCTTGGCTGCGGCCAACTCCGCCAGGCGGTCGAGAATCGCGCGCGGCGGCTGGCCGGCTAGCACCAGCACGTACGCCGCATACGCCTGCGCCTCCAATTGCTCCGGATCGTCGGTGCCGGCATCCAGTTGATGCCGAACGTATTGCAGCAAATGCTTATAGAAATCGCTCGGCACGTCATATCCAGCTCGCTTGGCTTCCACCAGAAAATGAGCCGCATACACGCTGCCCCACGGCCAGGTTTGGTTTTCCCCCGGCCACATGGCCAGCCCGCCGTCGCTGGTTTGCATGCCGATCAGGTCCATGATCCCGCCGTCAATTTTGATCTTGATCTGAGCGGGATCGAACCGGCTGGGATCGATCTGTCCGCCGATGTCTGCCAGTGCCAGCAGCGGAAAACACGTGCTGGTGGTCTGCTCGACGCAGCCGTAGGGATACCGATCCAAATAATCCAGCCCCTCCGGCAGGCGCAGGCTGGGCCACGCGCTGACACGAATGGCGAGCGAGCCGGTGCCCGGCAAAACCGCCGCCGGCGCCGCTACCTCCGCCGGCCGCGTCGTGCCGGCGACGGCGTATCCGCCGAACTGCATCATCGGCGCAGCCGGACGGACCGGGAATTCCAGGTTCTCGTAGAAATCCTCCCCGTTCATCGCCACGTGCAGCCGGACATGTCCAACCCCAGCCGCCCGTCCGACCACCACCGGCATGTCGATCTGCTTCTGACCGTGCGCCGGCAAAAACACGCCGGGTAATTCCAGCCGAGCCTGCGCATCATCGCCAAACCCCAGCAACCCCGGCGGCATCGCCGGATCGGACAACAATTCCGCCCAGACCGTCGCCGTTCCGCCCGATGCCGTGTTGTTGAACAGCACCACCGGCACGGTAAACCGATCCCCCGGCGCCGCGAATCGCGGCCACGACGATTGCTCCATCACCGGCGAGCGAACGGTCACCGGCTTGTCCGATGAACCCAATCCGCCCGCGTTATACGCCACCGCCATCACCCGCAGCCGCCCCTCAAATTCCGGCACGGAAAAGCTCGCCCGCGCCAGACCCTGGGAATCCGTGTGCACTTCCACCCACGCCAGAGACACCGGCTTCACCCGGCGAGCGACGACCGGAGTGATATGCCGTCCGGACGGTTCTCCTTTATCTCCGCCCACGGCACTGGCTTTGTCCGCCCGCGCCGCCTCCGGCATCAGAAGGTCGTAAATGTCCGACGACTCCACGCCCAGCGCCCGGTCGGCCGCGAAATATTTCAGCGGATCGGGGGTCGCGAAATCCGTCAGTTGGCAGATTCCTTCATCGACCGCGGCCAGCGTGACCGCCGTGTTTGCCGCCGGGTTGCCGCGCGCATCCGTGACGGCGATTCCCACGTCGAGGCTTTGCTGGGGCCGCGATTGGGCCGGACCCGTCAACGCCACGTTCAGCCGTTGGTCGGATAGATCGATCCGAACCCGCGTCACGCCATAAGCGCGATGCGTTTGCCACTTGGCGTTCGGATCGACCGCCCGAATAACCGTCGCGCTGACGAACGCGTTTGGCCGGCACGCCGCGCTTAGACGCACCGGGATCACCACGTGCGTCGAGGGCATCTCGAGCACTTGGGTTTGCACAACGTTGTCAGTTTCAACGGCCAGCAACAGCCGCCCGGCGAACGGGCTGGCGACCAGCACGTTGGCCGTCTCACCCACCTCAAATGATTGCGATTCACCCGTATTTTCCGACGCCGACGGCCGGCTGCTTGCATCCGTTCCCGCGGGCAGAAGCCGCACGGTCAGGCGTTCCGGATTATCCCGGCTGACGTTGTCATCCCATGGACTGCCGTCCGTCACCTCGAATTCCATTGATGCCATCGCCCCGGACTTCTGGTCGTGGAACTCGGCCACGTAGGTCCCGCTCGCCGGCGCCACCGGCGACCATTTGCCTCTTCCCTCCGACAAACGCACCGTTCCCTTCGTCACCGGCTCCAATATCCGCGTCGAGTCATAGCGATAATGGCCGTTGCTGAAGACGAGCGACGTGTTCCAGCTTTCCCGGCTCAGCGACGCATCCAACGCCGCGCCCGATTGCGACACCGATCCGTCCGGCCGAACCATCGCCAATTGCAACAGGCACGGTGCACCGGGAACGGCGGAGGAATTTTCGCCCCGGCGCACCCCGATATACGCTGGCAGTGCGTCCACCGTGATGCGCTGGGCAACGGTGACGGCCCGCCCGCCCGCCTCGCGGACTCCGGCCGCTGCGGTCAGTTCCCATGGGCCCTGGTATCTTCCCGTCCCTTGTTTCCCGAGCGCCAGCGCCCCGGCGACGTCGATCGACCATTTATAATGCCCCGCCTCATCAAGCGCCCGCTCTTCCGTATGCCGCATGGGCTTGGCTCTTCTCGCTTGCGCCGCCGAGTCCGCCGAGTTGGCGACTTCGGCCGAATCCCCGAAGGTCCAGTCGCTCCAACCCGACGTCGAAAACGGGATCGGTTCCAACCGGGTTGAAAGCTCCACCGCCAATCCCGCGGCCGGACGGCCGAACAGGTAATCGCTCTGGATTTGCCCAACCAGATTGCCATCCGCGACTTTGAATCGCGACGATGGCGAAGCATGATCGCCCGCGGCGCCATCGTCCCCCAGCCCGTTGAATTTCAGCGAAGCCTTCAGCCGGTTCGGAATGAACTCCTCGATCTGAAACGTAACGGTCCCAAAAGTGCGGTCGGCCGATCCAGTCTCACCCGGCAGGCCGATCAGCGCCGTCCATTCCCCGGTGGGCATTTGGGGCGGGATGGTCACGTCCAACTTTGCCGCGCCGTCGGCATCCAGCATCACCGCGGCATCTCGCCAATCGTGCAAATCCGGCCGGCGGATCAGCCAACGAACGGGAAAGCTCGCTTCCGGAGTTGCATTGTCCGCACCGCGAACGATCGCTCGCAGGTGCACGGTTTCTCCCGGCCGGTAAACGCCGCGATCGGTGTAACAATACGCCTCGTATCCGTGACGGAGATACGCCCGGCCACCGGTATCGCTGTCGCCCATGTCCCACTTGGCGTTTCGCAGATCCAGCCAGGTCAACCCAAGCCTCTGCCGGCTGGCCGGCTGGGTGCTCGGGGCGTCCGGTCCCATCGCGGCTATCGGCGGCAACTGATCCGCGAGAATCACCGCCACCGTTTCGTCCTTCACCGGTTGAACGTTCGAGACCTTCGCCAGCCCCTCGGCATCGGTAATTCCATCGCCCAGCGGCTGGCTCTTGCTGGAAAACACGCGCACCCGCACCCCCGCCAGCGGCGTGGCCGTGCGCAGCGACGTCGCCCACACCACCACCCCGTCCCGCGTCCGCTTTGCCGTCAACCCAATATCGGACAGCGTTACCACCGCCGATGGCCCGTCATCCCGTTCTTCCGTGTCGTCGTCGGCGGGCTCTACCGGCCCGGTCCGGATCGGCGACAGCGTCACGCGAAAGACCCCATCTCCCACCCCCGCGGGCAGCAACTCGTCCAGCGACAGGCGTAAATCTTTCACCGCATTCTTCGCCGCCGAGATTTTGATCGTCCGCTGCGCCAGCGGCTGGCTGAACGATTCCGTCTCGTTCCATTCATACCGCGAGGTCGCGTTGCGCCAGCTCACAAGGTTGT
>JBEKXM010000394.1:0-4712 GCA_049512115.1 Tepidisphaeraceae bacterium
GTCGCCTGGCGTGGCGACCCCGCCGGCGCTCACGAAACGATCTGCGAAAAGCTCCGCGGCGAACTGAAAGTCTGCCCCACCGTTCGCCTGGCCTCATTGCAGGAAATCCAAACCCTGGGCGATTCCCGCGAGCTGCGCAAGCAGCGGGTGTTCCTGGACCATCGACACAAATCCCAATAGCGATTTTCGGCAGCGGTTCAATTTCAATCCCGAAAGCCCACGGATGGCCATCCGTGGGTTCTCTTGGCGGCAGCAAACTCCAGATTGACCCTCTGCCGTATCTTCCCCGCCACGCGCCTCGGCTTCCATTTCCGCGTTTCGTGGCGCACACTGTCGGCACGAGCAACACGGCTTCCAATCTCGTTGACGATGCCCTGCCGCGGGCGCGCAAGATGCACCGCGACGCGGTCGAGACGGTTCTGCGCGCCCATTATCCGCGCGTCTGCCGGATCGCCCTGGCGCTCTGCGGGCGCGAGGATGATGCAAAGGCGGTGGTGGAAACCGTCGTGCGCCAAAGCCTGCACGCCTTGCCATGGTGGAGCAATGCCGCCGAGGCGGCAGGCTGGTTCCTCCATCACACCGTGCTCACGACACGGGAATTGGCCAGTAATAAAACCCCCGATCCAAGCGAGGATTGCCTGGTGCGAACGCTGTCGAATCCTCCGCCCCAGCACGTCGCGTTCGTAAAAGCCCTGCGCCTGCTTCCGGCCCAGCAGCGCGAGGCATTTCTGCTGTTCCGCGGCGAGCATCTGGAACCAAGGCAGACGGCCGTGGCGATGGATTGTTCCACCGGGGCGGCCGCAAACCACCACATCGCGGCCAACCGCGCTCTGACCGCGATCGCCGCCGACACCTTCGATGCCCGCGTCGCCGAATTGGTGCGCGTTTACGCCACGCTGACTCCGCCCCAGGATTTGACCGTGGGCGACGTGGGATCCATCGCCCGCCGGCTCCGCCGGCGATGGTTGCTGAGATTTCTTCGGCATTTCCTGCTCTTGGCCGCCCTGGCCGCCGTCGCGTGGATGATTTGGCAATTATCGAGGATGATTGTCATCTGATGGATGACCACCGCCAATTCTTCCCCGCCAATACCCGCCAATGATCTGGCTCTATTACATTCTCCTGATTCTGATCGCGATGTGCGCTCTGGCACTTGTGGTGGTGACATTGCCGGGGCTGTGGGTGATGACCGCTACGGCGGCGATCTACGCGCTGTTGACGCACGAGCGGCACATCGGATTCAAATCTCTGGCGGCGTTGTTTGTCCTGAGCCTGAGCGCCGAGATATTGGAGATGACCGCCGGCGGCGCCGCGGCCCGCAAAGCCGGCGGCGAACGTAGAGCGGCGGTCGGCGCCCTCCTCGGCGGGATCGCCGGCGGCATCATCGGCAGCCTGGTATTTCCGCTGGTGCTCACCATCGTCGGCGTCTGTCTCGGAAGTTTCGTCGGCGCCGCCGGATTCGAATTCCTCGGCGGCGGCGCCACCGCCCATTCGCTTGGAGTAGGCTGGGCCGCGGCAAAAGGCCGCTTCCTCGGCGTGATGATGAAGCTAGTCGTCGGCATCGTCATGTTCCTGCTCGTGGTCATCGCCGCATTTCCATAACCAATGACAAGTGACCAATGACAATTGACCCTTGTTAGGCTATTGTTTGCCATCGCATGGCGAAGCTGGTATAACATGCCCACGTTATCCGAAATGGCGGCACGCCTTGTCTCGCTGCTTAACGAGATAGGAGCCACTGAAAATCTCCGCCAGAATGCGCCCACCGATGCCTATGGCATGAAAATTAGTTTTGTCGGAGAACCAGTTGCTCAATCTGAATTGGACGCCGAAAAAAAACTCGGTGAAGAATTCGACAAGCGCTATCAGAAAATCCTGTCACAACAGAAAACACAGCAGAACGAGCTTGGGGAACTCGCTAAATCCCTAGCTTCGGAAGCGCGCAAGCTGGGGGCTGTGTGGCAACCCCTCATGCGCCTTTCCGCAAACTGGAATCTCGCTGAAGATTTGAATGAGGCGAAGGCATCGGCGGCCCTTTTAGACGCCTTGATTTCACCTCCTCCCACTAAAGGGCACAAAGTCACGCTTTATACGCCAAACAATCCTCCAATCGAGACGACGTCAGATAAGCTGCCCCCAAGCCGCGTCATCCGTCCGGGGGGGCCGGGGAGAATGGGAATACGCGGCCCCACGCTCAATCAGCATGCTGAACATATAGCCAAACTCCCAAAGAACGAACACCTGAAATGTATCACCGATCTTGCCGAAAACGGCTGGATTCAACGGGACGAGGTACCATTACTTGAACGGCTTGTTAATGTCCTCGATCAACCCGGCGATCCATCATCGGAAGAAACCCGCGCGGATAAGAACATCGCCCAAAAATATCCCCATGGCGATCCCAAGCGCAAGGGCACCCAATATATAAAAGCCAGCCACGCATATTGGCTCGTTGGTGTTGTTGTTGGAGCCGCTTGGATCATTCCCGGGGTTGCGGAGTCTTGGAATCATTGGTGGATGAAGTTAATTGTCTATTTGTTTGGCTTCGCCTGCGGAGTGCTTATTTTCGCGGTTCTTTTTGACTGGGCTGAATGGAAACCACTCTATGCGGCTATGCCCGCTTGTTTTGTTTGGCTCTCATACACAGCAGTTGTGTTCTTCGCTTCTTCGGGAGGCGTAATGCCAATATTCTTGTCGAGTCCAAGGATGAGATTCGTTCTCCCGGTGGTTTTAACCGCCCTCGCCATGGTTTCGTGGTTTAGGGCGCTTCGCCCCGTGCCGTCCGCCAAGTCAATTGCCGGTAATCCAGAAGTGGTGCCGCCTCCTCATGAAAATCCAACAACCGCCGCTTCTCAAATTTCGATGTCAGATGCCCCGCATGGGTGGAGGTCGTTGACTCAAGATCAACGAGATGAGTTCATCAGGATTTTGAAAGACGTTCCCAAAAAGGGACCGGTTTCCGTGGTCTATAACCATCCCGATGAGGAAACCTACAACTACGTAAACCAACTTCGGTCCATGCTAGACGCTGCCGGATTTACTGCCCCAGCCGGGAAATCCAGAATGGCTTTTTATCAAGCGGCAGTAATCCAAAAAACAGGCGATGCCGCAGGTGCCGACTTAATCCTTTTTACGATCACCGACCAAAATGTCCCATCCTATGCCTACAGCCTAAAAACCGCCATAAAAGAGATTGGACTTAAGCTGTTCGTCAGCATTGCCCCCGCTAACCCGCCCACCTTGGTTCCGGGCGACCTCGTGCTTTTCGTTGAAACAAAATCGCAACAGCCCTCGACGCCAATCACTCAACCGGCAACACAGTCCACCTCGCAACCCACTAGTGAGGCCGCACCAGAACCGAAAAATCATCCGACAGCCGCAAAACCAATTGCGATGCTTAGGACAAGTCCCCCAGAGATTGAGCCTATCGCATACGCCGTATTTGGCGAGGGGCCGCTAGAGGAAAGAGAACAGTGGCGAGACACCACCAAAGACGGAGAACCTCTGTTTGTCCGAGTCAAATATCTCATCTGCCAATTTGAACCCGTGTCGATAAACGCAAGAAACCTCCAACTTGATGAGGATTTCCTTCATGGGACGCCGAAAAAACTAATCCTATTTTTTAGGGGCGGGAAAAAAGTCTCCCTTAAGGAAGGGGAGGACCTCACCCTCGATAAGATATTTCCAAAACTGCCAATCGGCAAAGATAATCCCGGTCAAACATTCGAAGTGATATGCCAACAACTCGGTCCATGGACAAAAGGCTTTAGGTTCACCGAATTGGATTTTCGCATAGCCAATCCTGCGCTTCCACCCAATCCCGGAATTGACGCCGCCGAAAATGCAAATATTTACTACAAGAAAGTGCTTGACGGGCATTTACGCAATGGGGCTATTCGGATTGTTTCCTAGCCGCCTCTACTCCAACTTCAAAAGCCGCCCGCAACAGCGCCGAGCCCCTGAGTCCACCCCAGCTATCCCAGCGTTCCATTTTGCCCATGCCACCTCTACGTCATTCGGAAGCGGATCGGAATGCCGATCCGCGACTTCCCGGACCACCCTAGCAGCGGCTTGGCTGGTATCCTCTTTGGGTTGGGTTTTCTTCATGCTGGAATTACATGCCGGAGGGGGAAAAATCGGGAAAGTCAGAGTATACCATTCCCACATGCCACTGAGATTCGTCATCGGTCGGGCCGGCACGGGCAAGACGGCGTGGTGTTTTGAGCGGATCGTTCAGTCGATTCGCCAGCAGCCGCTGGGCGCGCCCATCTATTGGATCCTTCCGCGTCAGGCCACGTTCGTCGCCGAGCGCGCCTTGGCTTGCGGCAGCGGATTGGGAGGATATTTCCGCGCCCGCGTCCTTTCCTTCGAGGACCTGGGCGCCGAAATCCTGGCCGAATGCGGCGGCGCGGCGGTGCCGGAAATTACCGATCGCGGCCGGCGGATGGTCCTCGGCCATCTTCTTCGCCAACTTCACGAGCAGCTTCGCTTTTTCCGCTCGGTTGCCCATCACCCCGGCGTCGCCGCCGAACTCGATGGGACATTCGCCGAACTGGAACGCGCCGGCCACCAAGCCGTCGCCATCGAGCGGCAACTGAACGACGCCGCCGCCAGCCCCGCCCTCCAGGCCAAGATTCACGACCTGGGGCTGATCCATTCGCATTACGTGAAATTCCTCGGCCAGGACCGGATCGATCCCAATCGCCGGCTGG
>JBEKXM010000395.1:0-4711 GCA_049512115.1 Tepidisphaeraceae bacterium
CGCCCGTCCCAGTCCCGCGGCGTTGTCACCGCGTGCCCGTCGAAGAACGTGAACGGATCGGGAAGCCCATTGTGCCGCGGCAGGACGTCGAAGTCCGGCGGCAACTCGTCGGTCTTCTTCACCCAATCGTCGAAGGCTGGAACGTCCGGCAGGATTTGGATCAGGTTGTCTCGGCATTGCCGCCGCTGCAGGGGCGTCATCGGCAGCGCCGCCTCGGTCGACGCCAGCAAAGTGGCGACCGCGACAAGAATCAAACCCTTCATGGAGCTCTCCGCGCATGCTCTTATAGCATGATGCACCTCGGTTGTTAAAACCAGCATCACGGCGAACAACGGAGCGTTTCAACTCGAACAATACGGGGATGCGGATTGCGCATCGTTCACGAATGGCGAACGGTGATCCGGGAAAAATCGCTTGGCCAATGCGTAAGCCCACTGCATCACCCTCCGTGGCGATTTGCAAGCAATCATCCTGCATGATGTAACCGCTCCGCAAGGGCGCCACCGAACAAGCGCCGAACATTCAGCGGATAGACCTAGCGCGGGCCTTGCCCGCAACCCAAATCGGCGTTTTGCACCTGAACAACAAATCTTGTCGCCGTGCGCAAACCTGCAACGTCAGTAGCGCAGAGCAGCACTTTTGCCTCTTGCGGCCATTTGGGGCCACGATCGCTTTACCGGCTTCCGTCCTGGCCCGGTGGAAAAATGCCAAGGCTGCGTTCGTAAGGCTGCCTGGCTAAGGCGCTGGAGTGCGTGATCACCCAGGGCCGCCGGTTCGCCTGGCCGCTTGAGGTTAACACACCCGCCGCCGAAAAAGGGGCTAAAACCACGGACTGTTATGGCAGGCATCTGCTGCTGGCACTTGGATCGCCCCGATGAATCACTAAAGTATTGGCGGGCAGGACGGACTGCACCACGCCGACATGCTGCCGGCGGCATGGAAATTCCGACATCGCCGCTTTACGCAGCCGAGCGTCTGCACGGTCAGGCGCTATGGAAGTGCCGGGTGCAGCGTGCAGCACTGAAGGATCAGACCGTGGGCACGAAACGAGAATCCTGAGCCGTCTGTAGTTTTATGCAGGAGTATTCCCAATGCCAAATATCAACGCCGTCATCAGCCAGCAGATTACCCGACTTTCAAAGCGAGTGGTCAATGCATCAACAAAGGTCACCAGGAAACTTGTCGGCCAGCACCGGCATGATCTGGCTGCACTGAAGCGACAGATTGCTTCACTCACGAAGCGCCTGGCGATCGTTGAGAAGAATCAGCCGAAGGAAGTGATCGCAGCACCCGAGATGCTGGAGAAGGCCCGGTTCCGAGCTATAGGCGTCAAGGCCCATCGGATGAAGCTGGGGTTGTCGGCCAGGGATTATGGCAGGCTCGTCGGCGTGTCGGAAGTGACGATCTACCAATGGGAGAGTGGGAAGAGCAAACCACGGCAAGGTCAAAAGGCCAAGTGGTTGGCGATCCGGGGTCTGGGCAAGCGGGAAGCCCTTCAGAGGTTGGGACTGGCAGAGCCAAAAGCGGCGCCTGCCGCCAAGCCCACTCCTCGGCAGCGGAAGCGTGGTACGTTTAAGCAAACCGCCGAGGAGATGATCCTGTCGCTACTGAAGGGGCGAAAGGGACTGACAACGACCCAATTGGCGGCAGCGTGGAAGAGAGCCGGGCGGGGTGGTGCGGTGGACAATGCCCTCAGCCAGATGGTGAAGGCGGGGAAGCTAAAGCGAACGCCGTTGAAGGATGAACGGGGCAGCCGCTACTTGTTGGCGTAGGTCGAATGCGTCCGGCAACAAAAGGTGTCCATGGCCTGCGCGTCTGGCTGACGACACGAGTGACGCCAATTCCATTATTGAGATCATGCGCGACTGCGGACATCGTGTCCGCCATTGGACCCATCACGCCATGGAAGGCGTCGGAACGCAGCCAAGAAGGTAAATAAAACGGTAGTGGTTCATTCCTAAATTATTACATTTTTCGGCAGGATCGTTCAGCACGCCGGGCAACAGCCGGACTGGCGCGAAGATGCCGCCGGCAGACCGGTGTTCGGCGACGCGCCACAACGGCCTTTGCCGCTCCTGCGCGGGCCTACAACACGTTTTCAAGCCGCGATCCAGCCCGTTGAACCCCGGCCAGCGAGGGTTTATGCCCCGGTTTTTGCGATAAAAGCCTTCCCAAAAATAGGTTACGTTCGATCGTTAAGTCCTCTGGCTGACTGAGATTGGCAATAGAAGCGATTTTGCGGCTTGGGCGATCGGCGCCGGACAGAATCATGAGACGGTTGGCTGCGGCGATCCTGTCGAGCCTGACCAGCACTTGCCGCCGGCACGGCATCGACCCGCAACGATATTTGACGTAGTTGATAGCGAACTTGCCGGCAACGCCGATCAGCCAAATCAGCCAATGGCTGCCGGAGCAGTGGCGGCGGCGGAATCCGGCCCCATCAGAGTAATAGGCCAGCCAGTGCAACGCTCACAGTGAGACGGGATTATTCCAGCAGTTTCGCCGCATCGCGCAGAAACCCTCGATGGAATTCGGGGATTCTGCCGCGCGTGTCGGGCCCGACATTCAGCAGCAGATTCGATTCGGATTGCCGGGCGATGCGGTGCCATTCGGCGATCGTGGCCGCCGATGCATGATTGATGGTCCCCTTCGGGTTATAAAATCAATCGGGATTCAGGCTGTCGCAATATTCCAGTGGCAGGAAAATGCGCTGGCCCTGGTCGTTTTCAAATACGGAATCGACGAACGGCTCCCGCAGCTTGGCTTCCCACACGAAATTGAATCGCTCGGCCGTTCGCACATCAATCGGCAGATAGCGCGGCAGGCCGGGCCGATCGCTGCTGGAATTGTTGATCACCATGCAGTCGGGCTGCAACTCGTGAATGTGTTGATACAACTGGCTCCAGCCCCATCGACTTCCCTGCAGCACATCTGTGGGCACCGTCCGGCGATATTCCTCCCGCCACGGCCAGTTACGGTCGGGATGTTCCTTATCCCATCCGCCGTCGAACCACATTTCGACGATGTCGCCGTAGTTGCTCAGCAACTCCGTCACCTGCAGCGACATGTACTGGGCGTAAGCCTCATCGTCTTCATAGCGGGAAAAGTTGCGATCCCAAAGTGAATAGTAGAGTCCCGGCCGGACGCCCGCGCGGCGGCAGGCCTCGACAAAAAGCGCGACGATATCCTTCTTCAATCCCCCGTTCTTCACGCAATATTCGGTGTATTTGCTAGGCCAGAGACAGAATCCATCGTGATGTTTCGTTGTGAGAACGGCATACGTCATTCCCGCTTCTGCGATCACGCCGGCCCATTGATCGCAATCGAGATCACTCGGTGCAAACTTCTCGGCCGGAAAGGTGCCATCACCCCAACCCACCCCCGCGAACGTGTTGGGGCCGAAATGAAGAAACATGCCATAGCCCAAGCCCATCCATGCACGTTGGGCGGCGGAAGCAGTGGGTTGGTCGTAAGCGCTTGCGATGAATTGTACCATGGAAATTCCTCAGAAGATCGGTCGTGGATCGGGGTAGGGAAGGCCGGGTGATCCCGGCCTCCCCTCCCGCCGAACTGGACGGGCGGGTTTATCTGCGTCGTCGCCTCCGGCGGAGAATTCCCAATCCGGCCATCACCATTGCCAGCGCCCCAACCAGCGCCGTCACCAGCTCATTTTCTACGGCCCACCGAAAAATGTGTTTGATCCGGCTTATGCGGCGATTGATGCCGGTCCGGCACAAGCCCGCATCGATCATATTCTGACGAACGGATTTCAAGGCCAGCGGCCCGAAATCCTTTGCCGGCGTATGGCCATAAAGACGGCGCAGGGGACGGAGTGCATCGCGGTAATTGCGAACTTCGTTCGTTGGAGTGCCGTCGGCGTGGCGGTAATAGCTCTGGGCGTAATCCCAGAAAGCCGCGATCACTTCCGTGACCGTAACGTCGTGATCCGAATTATGACCCACGCGGCCGCTGGTCAGCCATTGGGCAATTTCCCGGTCATAGGCTTGCTTGGCGGCGGGGCTTAGCCAGGGGCCCAGATAGACATCGCGACCCGCCAGGCGAACCACCGCTTGGCCGCTCGCCTTGTGAAGAGTCATTTGCGGAATGCGTTCGGACATGGTGCGACCTCCAAATCTTCCGTTTCCTGAGTACAATACTGAGGAATTGAGGATGATCAGGCCGCACTTCCACACGCGGGAAGGTACGCTTAGTCCAGCGTCCGGCGCAAGTTATAACGAACTCGGCAGGCAGGACTCGAACCTGCAACCAGCCGGTTAACAGCCGGCTGCTCTACCATTGAGCTACTGCCGAATAGGCGGAACAAAAGACTTTATCGGCCCGCTTAGGGGTGTCAAGAAGGATCCGGGCGGCGAAATACGCGCGCATCCCGTAACAATCAATGCGATGCCTGTTTCCGACGCCGCATCATCATCAAACCTCCGCCCAACAAAAGCGACAACGATCCCGGTTCCGGCAAAATTCCCGTCGTGATGCCGCTGACAATGAAATGCTTCTTATCGATGCTCGCCAGGGTCAGGGTTGAAACTGCCGTCGTTTGGGCAAACAACTGATCGTTCAACGCGACGGAAATGCTCGTGACCTTGCCCGTCTGGTCCGCCTCCGCCAATGCCGCGTCGAGGTTAAAGTTCGCCGTGATGTCCCACGTTCCCACCGCATCCGCGCCCGTCGAGGTGAACGTAATGTCCCCGGT
>JBEKXM010000396.1:0-4708 GCA_049512115.1 Tepidisphaeraceae bacterium
GCGGGGCCGGAAATTGCTCGTGCGGCTGAAGCAGGAGATCGCGCGGCACCTGTTTGAAATCCCGCTGCAAGCGGCGATCGGCGGAAAGGTGATCGCGCGCGAGACGATCAAATCGGTTGGGAAAAACGTGACCGCCAAATGCTACGGCGGCGACGTGACGCGGAAGCGGAAGCTGCTGGAGAAACAGAAGGAGGGGAAGAAGCGGATGAAGCGCGTCGGAAGCGTGGACATTCCGCAGGAGGCGTTCATGGCCATCCTGGAAAGCGGGGATTGATTTGGATGTCTCCTATCGCGGGGCGGCGGTGAAGCTGACTTCGGGCGGAGGCCCGGCCAAGCGGACGCCGGGGGGGAGACCCTCGATCTTCAATTCGACCGGATTGACGTTGTTGACGTTTTCATCGCTGATCTCCAACAGGGCGTGAGGGAGGGGGGTAATTTGGCCGTGTTCGAGCTTGTCGATCTCTTCCGCCGGCCCGATGACGTCGAAAGTGGGGGTGAAGTCGCCGTTGGCGGTGATCGAATAGCGTTTCTGCACGTCGGGCTGAAGGGCGAGCCAGATGGGAGCTCTGTAATGGCCGACCACGTCCTTTTCAGCGACCGTGAGGGTGGCCCTGACCTGCAACCGGTCGTAAGTGACTGGCTCGGAAGAATCCACCTTCAGGGGAACGCCGTCGACGACGTGAGGGCCCGGGACATTGAGTTCCTTCAGGGAGGAAATATCCGCGGTGACCTGGGTCAGGCCGTCAATGAAGCCCTTGGGTCCGGTGACGTTGACGGTGGGAGGATCGAAAGTCACGGATTGCAATCCCGGCACGTTCGGCGGCGGGCGCACGGGAATGGGACGGTTTCGCACCAGGGCATCGACGGTGACGGTCAACAGAACAGGATCGCATTTGACGACCTCGATGCCAGCCTCCTTGAATTGCGGGCTTTCCCTCAGATTGTCGAGCAGCGGAAAGCTTTTCTGACCGATCACTTTGTCGGTATCCAGCTCGATGGGAATGGGCGCGCCGGTGGAAAGCGATTGCTTGAACCGATCGACGTTCGCCTGCGGACCTACAAGGTCGCAAATGATGACGCTGGAGTTGCGGTCGAGCGTGGCGACCTTGTTGGGATCACTGCTGCTGACTTGAATATTGATTAACTGGCCGGCGTCGGGCTCTTGTTCCTCGCTCTCGGCATAGACCCAGATAAAGACCGTGATGGGAATCGCCCAAACCAGTGTCTTGAGGAAACCGGTGACGTTTTCACGGGTAAATCCGTAATAAAACCGGCGGAATTCCGAGAGCAGGGCGCGGGCGCGGAGGTGCAGGGGTGAAGAGCGCTGCGGCGCGGGGGGGCGTTCTTCGGGTTGGGAGGGCACTTTGAGGTCCATGATCAGGTAGCCGCCAGATGGCGGCGATGCCCTACTCGCCCGCCTCCTCCGCCAAGGAGTTCATTGAGCAACCCGCGGAGGGCTTCGGGGGTGAGCTTTCGGATGAGTTTTCCGCTCTCGGCGACGCTGATGTCGCCGGTTTCCTCGGAGACGACCAGGACAACGGCGTCGCTCTCCTGGCTGAGGCCGACGGCGGCGCGGTGGCGGCTGCCCAGCTCGCGTTCGATCTCGCCGCTCTCGGCCAGGGGAAACTGCACGCCGGCGTAGGCGATGCGGCCCTGGCTGACGACGACGCCCAGATCGTGCAACGGTGAGTTGGGCCAAAAGATGGTGTTGAGCAAATCGGCGGAGAGGTCGGCATTGACGAGGGTGCCGCTCTCGGCGATTCCGCCCAGGCCGACTTCCCGTTCGATGGCGACAAGGCCGCCGATCTTGCGGCGCGAGAGGAACGTGGCGGATTCAACGAGGTGCTCGACGTCCTGGGTGATGACGTCGGTGAATCCGCGGAAAAGACGCGTCTCGCCAAGCCGCATCAGGCCGCGGCGAAGTTCCGGCTGAAAGACGACCGCCAAGGCAAAGGACGCGAAGAGCAGGAATTTCTCGTAGAGAAACACCAGGCGGTCCAACCTGAAGTACTCACCGGCGAAGGTCACCAGCAAATGGAGGGTGATAAGGACAACGGCAATGCCTTTGAGCATTCGCGCGCCGCGGGTTCCCTGGAGAAAACGGATGACCCAGAAGACCACGATGCCGATGAGGAGCAACTCGATCACCACGCGCCACCAGCCCATCGCCGCCAGGGCATGGTAGAAATTGGCGATGTTAGCGGTCAGTTCGGAGTTCATGGAAAATCAAGGCGAATTCCGTTGGAATCAGGTCTGTGTTCATTCGGCACTTGGCAATCGGCATTGGGCACTTGTTCTCGACTATATTAAAGAAACGGGCGGTCGGGCAATCATCCTTAAGAAATTCTCACTTTATTTTGCGAAGAAATAGCCCGAATCATTCGTACAACCTGCGAAATCGGCCCCACGTCATGGACACGGACAACGGCCGCGCCGTTAGCGACGCACCAGGCGACGACAGCGGCGGTGCCGAAAACCCGCTGGTCGGGGCGCCGTTCGCCCGTGATTTCACCGACCACGCGTTTTCGGCTGGGTCCGACCAGCAGGGGATGACCCAGCTTTGCGAGGGCGGATGTGTCGCGTAACAGTTGCAGATCGTGAGCGGTGGTCTTGCCGAAGCCAATGCCGGGGTCCAGGAGGATTCGGCCAGGGTCGATGCCCGCAAGAACGGCCTGGTCCCGCCTTTGGAGAAGAAAAGCCGAGACCTCGGCGGTTACGTCCTGATAACTGGGCGCCAGTTGCATGGTCTGGGGGTCGCCCTGCATGTGCATGAGGACAACGGGGAGCCGGCGGCGGGCAATGAGGGGAAGCATTTCGGCATCGTTCCGGCCGGCGGAAACGTCGTTGATGAGGTTCGCGCCGGAATCCACGGCCTGTTGGCCAACCTGGGCGCTGGTTGTGTCGATAGAGATGACGACGTCGAGACGCCGACGGATGGCGGCGATGGCCGGAATGGTCCGGCGAATCTGCTCTTGCGGTGGTACGGTCAACGCCCCCGGTCGGGTGGACTCTCCGCCGACATCGAGCCAATCGGCGCCGGCATCGAAAAGTTGCTGGGCATAGTCGGCAGCCTCATCTGGGCCGGCTATTCGGCCACCGTCACTGAAGCTGTCCGGGGTCAGGTTGATCACCCCCATCACCAGCGGCGGGCGTAAGTCGGAGCCAAGCCAGAGGTTAAGCCCTGATGGCGACATAGGTGACTTTGCCGATAGACATTGTGATTGCGCTAAGACGATAATAAGACGGCATTAGCGATCAACCCAAGGACGGTTATGTTTTACCAGTCGTTTCATCGTTTGGTGTTTCCAATAGTGACGGTCACGATCATCGGCACGGTCTGGATCGTCGCTTGGAGCCAGGCCTTGATAGCCGAGACGAACAGACATTTCTGGCCGGCGTTGCCAGTACCCCATCATGTCGTCCAATCCCCGTCGCAGACCGATGGATCATTCCAGCAGGTTTTTCTCAAACACGATCAGGTTGTCGGCGTGCGTTGAATCCCAGCGGATGCCGACGATGTCGTACCCCATCGCGATAGCGAAATGAATGAATTCGCGCTGGTGGTTCATGCACTCACAGCGGATGTATTCGTAGCCGTGATCCTTGGCCCAGGCCTGCTGGGCCTCCTGCAACTGCCGTCCAACCCCGTGGCGGCGAACGTCCGCCAGCACGGCCCCGAGCCATTGGTAGAACATTCCGGGCTTAAGCTCAAATCCGATCCAGAAGCCGACCGGCTTCTTGTCCATGCGGGCGATCAGCGTGAGCGTGTTGTATCGCCCCATGAACCGGCGTTTGAAAAAGTCCACTTCGCGTTTGGGGCGGAAAATAGAGTTGTGCAACTCCACGGCGAGCGGGAGCATTTTTTCATCCGCAATGTCAATGTCGGCCTGGGCCACGATGCAGGACCTCCAAAATCAGAGCGGGGCTATTGTATCGCAAGGAATGTCATTAGTCATTTGTCATTGGATTTGGAATTTAACAAGTGACCAATGACAAATGACCAATGACATTCTTTACAATTTCCCGAATTTCACGGCCATTTCGAATTTGCCATTGCTCAAGGGGCGCGAGCGGACGACCTCGCAAACGTGGGTTGCGGGCGGGCCGTTGCCGGTGATCTCGATCTTGCAACTCTGGCCGACGTCCAGCGACTCGCGCAAGAGAAAGGAGATCCCGCTGAAGGAGAGGTCGCGGGTCATGATGTCGAAGGTTGCACCGGCGTTGGAGCCGTCAAGGAGCGTCAGGATCGCCTTGCCCTGAACGGGTTTTCGGTTTTCGCGTCGGCGGTCGCGTTCGACGGTGACGGCAGGGCGCGGCGCGACGGGCCGCGTGGCGGGCGCGGCCGGTTGCGGTGTGGACGGCGTATTGCCGCCCGAAACGTCCGGGTCTGGTGATCGCATCATAAAATAATTGTGGGCAGCGAAACCCAAAGCCTAGCGAGTTGATTGTCGCGATGCAACGGGGAGCGGAGCGACAATGCAAAAATTTCGGCAGACAAAAACCCCGACCGCGCAGCGGTAAACTCTCAAACTGACTGCGCCCACTTGATTAGTATGTCGGCCACTTCGGGGCGGCTGAATTCCGAGGGTGGGCGCTGGCCGGATTTGAGCATTTCGCGCACCTTTGTGCCGCTGGGGGCGACCTTCTGGTCGGGGCCGTGCGGACAGGTTTTGGGCGATACGACGGCGGCGCACGCCTTGCACCAGGC
>JBEKXM010000397.1:0-4696 GCA_049512115.1 Tepidisphaeraceae bacterium
GAAAATATATCTGCGTGGTTCTACGGGCCGCCCCAGCCAATAGTCCTTGAACAGGTGCCCACGCCAAAAAAATGAGGCGGGCAAAACGAGGACAAGATAGGCCATCGCGACCACGAACCATTTCTCGGCCAGGGCGTGCGAGGGGCCGACATTCCCCGTGGCTAGGCGCCAGATGAGCCATTGGAGAAACAGGAACGGCGCGGCCAGCAAGATCACCCACCAAAGCCAGGCCCTTCGCAGCGCCTTCGGCACAGACAAAGTTGATCGGGAAGGCATTGGGCCGTCCGGCGTTATGACGTTTGTCATGTTTCATCTCCTGATCGGGATTCAAGTCCAATATCGTGCTCCCACGCGAACGTGAAAATCAGGGGATGCCCGGCTTTTCAAGTAGGAGAAATCTCTGATATGGTGGGGGAGTGTTCCGAGCCCTCGCTTCTTCCGCAGGAGAGCCGCATGAGTGCAGATTCGCCGTCGTTAAAGGAGATCATTTTTGGGGACCTGGAGCGCGAATTGGCCGTGACCCGCAAGGTCTTGGAACGACTGCCGGAGGAGAAATTCGCGTGGAAGCCGCATGAGAAATCGATGAATCTCGGTCGGCTGGCGATGCACGTGGCAACTCTGCCGGAGTGGGCGCGAGGGGCGATTGCCAACGAGGGGCTGGACATGGCGACGGCTCCTCGGCCGCGGACCGACCCGAGTGATCGGAAGGATTTGCTGGAGACTTTCGATCAGAGCGCCGCCGCGCTGCGCGAGGCGGTGAGGTGGTTCGATGCGGCGGCCATCGGCAATCCCTGGACCGTGCGCAATGGGCAGCAAGTCATGAAGACCCAGCCTCGCTCCTTCGTTTACCGCGTCTGGTGTTTGAATCACATGATTCATCATCGCGGGCAACTGTGTTTGTATTTGCGGCTGCTGAAAGTTCCGGTTCCCACGGTCTATTTCAACTCCGCCGACGATCCAACTTGGGTCTTCGAGTGACGGTGCCAACCGGCTCCCCCGGATTATCTCGCATTGCCGATAATGGAAATGCCGTGGAGCATGAGATTGTCACAACATCGCGCCCGGAGGGTCGGTCCTCGGAGATGGGGTCCATCGACTCGCCGCTTTCGCGCCCGCACGTCCCGGCCCTGGATGGCATGCGTGGATTGGCCATTCTGGCGATCATGGTGCTGCATTTCGGCGAGCTATGCCGTCGGGCCACGGCGACGCAGCGGGCGTGGCATACCAGCATCTCGCCCCTTTGGATGGGCGTCGATTTGTTCTTCGTTCTCTCGGGCTTTCTCATCACTCGCATCTTGCTGGCCGCCAAGGGTAAGCCGCGCTTTTTCTTCAATTTCTACGGCCGGCGAACCGTTCGGATATTTCCCGTGTATTACGGCGTGCTGCTGGGAATTTTCGTGCTGCTGCCGCTGATTCGCCCCGATCGCCCGGCCCCGGCGCTTCGTGCCCAGCAGGTCTGGTTCTGGACCTATCTGAGCAACTTCCGCATGGCGTGGACCGGCCGGCTGTGGGCCGGCGATGCGGTCCGCGTCAACCATTTCTGGTCGCTGGCCGTTGAGGAACAGTTTTATCTCCTCTGGCCGACGCTGGTGTATGTGATGGATCGGCGCACGCTCGTGCGGATGTGCCTGGCGATCGTCGCCGCGGCGCCCGTCGCGCGGGCCGTGGCGATTTTCGGATTTCACGTCAATCCGGAGGTGGTCTTCGGCATGACGCCGTTTCGCATGGACACGCTTTGTTACGGCGCCCTGGTTGCCATCTTGGCGCAGGATCCCAAGGCCCTTCAGCGCGTTCGGCGCTGGGCGCCATTCGCGGTGGTGCTGTGTCTTGCCGGTCTGGCGTCTCTGTTTGCAGTGCGCGGCGGCCTCGACAGCGGACAGCCCTCGGTTCAACTCATCGCCTACACGCTGACCGGCCCGCTCTTCGCCGGATTGATCCTTTGGACGCTCGCCAGACCCGGGCCGACACGCCTCTCTTGGGCCTTCGAGGCTCGCTGGCTGACGTTCCTCGGGACATACAGTTATGGGTTGTACGTCTTTCACTATCTTTTGATGCCTCAGTATCAGCACATTTTCACTCTCATTGATCCGCGCGTCTCCAGCGAATTGGGAATTGTCCAAACACTGGCCTTCGAGGCGCTGGCAATGGCTTGCTCCCTGGTGATCGCCATCCTCAGCTATCACCTCTACGAAGCGCAGTTTCTAAAGATCAAAAGGTATTTCAGCTCGCGCGACAGCAGGGAAATTCCCTCGCCGGTCGGTGTTTCCGGGCCTCTGGCGGCCAGGTCCGAATAACCGCGTCAATTCGACTTCCCGGAAAGGCCGCCGGTTGCACCCGGTCAAGGCTCCCTTATCGGACTGGCCAAGCCACCCGTCAGGGTGGAACGAGGCTCATAAGCCGCGCATCTCTCCTATACGCCATATTCTAATTAAAAGGCAGTTTTACTCCGATGGGTGTTGAGAAGGCCCCCGAAGGTTTCCCAGCGAGGGCCAAACACAGGAGCGTACATGGATTGTCTACCGATGGGGCGGAAATTGGGAGTGCTCCAAACGCTGCTGATCGCGACCATCGCGGCGACGTTGCCGGCGCAGGCGCGCGCCTCCTCGACCACGCGGCCCAGCACGACTACCGCGCCAAGTGAGGGCTTTCGGCCCAGCTCGGTCGGCGGCAATGATCTGACGGGGCTTAGCCTGGAAGACCTGATGAACGTTCAGGTGACCAGCGTCGCCAAGGAGCCGCAGAAAATCTCGGATGCGCCCGCGGCCGTCACGGTTATTGGGCAGGACGACATTCAGCGTTCGGAATTGGGCAGCATCCCCGAGCTCCTGCGCCTGGCGCCGGGAATGGACGTTGCCCAGATCAACTCAGGCCATTGGGCGATCAGCTCGCGCGGGTTCAACGGGCTGCTGGCCGACGATCTGCTGGTGCTGATGGACGGCCGCTCGGTTTACACGCCGGCGTTTGGCGGCGTGACGTGGAATTCCGTCAATTATCCCTTGATGGACCTGGACCGCATCGAGGTCATCCGCGGCCCGGGTTCGACATTGTGGGGTTCCAACGCCGTCAACGGCGTGGTCAATATCATCACCAAATCCTCGAAGGACACCCAGGGTCTGCTGATCGATACGCGAGGCGGAAGCCAGCAGGACGTCGGCGACATCCGCTACGGCGGACAAATCAGCGATAACACGTACTTCCGGGTTTATACGCAATATCAGTACACGGGCAACGGGGTGCAGTCCGACGGCGATCCGGCGCACGATGAATGGCAGGGGATGCAGAGCGGGTTCCGTGTCGATCGGTATGCCACCTCCGAGGATACTCTGACCGTTCAAGGCGACGTGTACGAGCAGCAGCTGGCTGAAACGACGCAGCCATTTCCATTGATGGAAGATGCCGCATATTACGCGAACGGCGGCAACCTCCTGGGACGCTGGACGCATAAGGAATCGGACCGCGCCGACACCTCGGTCCAGGCGTACTACGATCGGCAGGTCCTTTCCGATCCGCAGCCCATTGGTTACGAGCAAGACAGTTTTGACATCGAGCTTCAGAATCGCTTTCCCATCGAGCAGCTTCAGGACGTCACCTGGGGATTGGGAGCGCGGGATCACTTCATTCGTCTGGACCATTCCGCCTTCGTGACTGCCAGCCCCATTTACACGAACGAATTCATCTACAACGGATTCGTTCAGGACCAGGTCTCGATCGTACCGAACCACCTCCAGTGGTTTGTCGGAACGAAGCTCGAATACAACAGCCTCACGTATTTTGAGGTCCAGCCGAGCACGCGGCTGCTCTGGACTCCGGATGAGCGGAACTCCATCTGGGCGGCGTTCTCGCGTTCCGTGCGGATTCCATCCATCTACGAGGAGACCCATCTTGGCCTGCCCGGTTACCAGGTCGGCACGCAAAATCCCGACTCGGAAAAAGCCGAGTCCTTTGAAGTCGGATACAAAGTCCAGCCGCTCAAGCCCCTCACCATGGACATTACAGGCTTTTACAACATTTACTCCGACCTGATCGTTCCGGTTCCAAGTATGTTCTCGCAGACCGAGGTGGACTACGCCAACGCGGCCAATGCGCACAGCTATGGTGGGGAAGCGTCGGTCAACTGGCAGGTCAACCCGAAATGGCGGCTCGGAGCCAGCTACAGCTTTCTCCAGGTCGATGCTCACCCAATCATCAGGTCGCCGATCGACCTGTTTATTCCGCCCTATGAGATTCAATACCTCTCGGGCAGTAGTCCGGAGAATCAGTTCCAGATTCACTCGTATTTTGACCTGCTGAAGAACCTTCAGTTCAACGCCTCCCTGTACTATGTGGATTCGCTTCCCTTGATCAACGGCGTCTTGGAGGGCGGGAACTACCAGAGCGTTAACAGTTATTTCCGGCTGGACATGAATCTCCGCTGGCAGATTAACCGAAACATGACCTTGGCCGTGGGAGTGCAGAATCTTGTGGAAAATCGCCACTTTGAATCGGGGAGCATTGATGCTCAGTCGATGCCGAGCGAGGCGCCGCGGACCGTGTTTGCCGAGTGGACCTTGACGTATTGAGTGAACGACCGGGAACCCGGCCGAGAGCCAGTTGTTTGGTGGCAGGAATTATGTGCAAGCGTGGCAGGGCTTGGAAAATCGCGGCGGTCATCACGTTGCTGACCGTGACGTTGCCATGCCGGGCGGATGCCCCGACG
>JBEKXM010000398.1:0-4679 GCA_049512115.1 Tepidisphaeraceae bacterium
GGAATTCATCCAGCCTTCATACTCTGTTATAATTATCCACGCTCGGTAAATAGACGTCTCCTGTCAACAAGGGGCGGGATGCGGACATGCGAAAGATTCCTCACGCGGCTCATGGATTGAGCCGACGGCGATTCATCCAGGGTTGCCTTGGAGCGGCGGTCGGGTTGCCGGCGCTGGCGCGGCCGGGTCGCGCCGCGGTTCCACCCCCTCCGGGCGCGCGAGCGCGCCGCAGGCCAAACCTCATCGTTCTCGTCACCGACGACCAGCGCTGGGATTCGATGAGCTGCGCCGGCAACGCAATCCTGCAAACGCCCAACATCGACGCCCTGGCCGCCAGCGGAATAAGGTTCACCAATTCCTTCGTCACCACCGCGATCTGCATGTCCAGCCGGGCCAGCATTTTCACCGGGCTTTACGCGCGATGCCACGGCGTGCTGACTTCGATGCAATCTTTGACGCCCAGGCTATTGGCCGACTCCTATCCCATGCTGCTCCGCAACGCGGGCTATCGGACCGGTTTCGTCGGCAAATGGGGCTTGGGCGGGGCGTTGCCGGTCAGCCGCTTCGACTATTTCGCCGGGTTCACTGGTCAGGGAAATTATTTCGAGCGGGGAAGGACTAAACATCTGACCACGCTTCAAGCGGACCAGGCGGTCCAGTTCCTGCGCGGGTGCCGCGCGGATCAGCCGTTTTGTCTCTCCGTCAGTTTCAAGGCGCCCCACGTCCAGGATGAGGGCCGCGACCAGCCGGGCATTTACGCGAAATATCCCTACGACCGAGCTTTGGAGCCGCTCTATCAAAACGCGAACGTTCCGCCGCCGGCAACCGTGGACGCCGTGCCCTGGCCCTCGTTCTTCGACTCGACCATCAACCACAGGCGCGAGGGGATGGATTTCCATCCCGAGCACTATCAGGAGACAATGAGATCGCTGTATCGGCTTATGGCCGGCGTGGACATCGCCGTCGGCCGGATCATGGCGGCCCTCCGCGATCTGGGCGCCGACGACAACACGGTCGTCATGTTCACGTCCGATCACGGATCGTTTTACGGCGAACACAATTTCGGCGGTAAATGGCTCATGAACGAGGAATCGATCCGGTCGCCCATGATCGTCCGCGACCCGCGTCTTGGCGCGGAATTGCGCGGCATCACGTGCGACGAAATGGTCCTGAACATCGACCGCTGCCCCACGCTCCTTGACCTGGCCGGCATTCCCGTCCCCCTCGGCATTCAGGGCAGGAGCTTCCTGCCGCTGATCCAAGGCGACCGCCGTTCGCCCTGCCGCACCGAATGGTTTTATGAACATCATTACCTCCCCACCATGATCGCTCCCTCGGAGGGAATCAGGACCGCTCGCTGGAAATACGTGCGGTATACCGACGCCCAACCGCCCTACGAGCAGCTCTTTGACCTGGGCGCCGACCCGCGCGAGCAGAACAATCTGGCCACGCAGCCGGAGCACTTCACGACGCTCCAGGCCCTGCGCCAGCGCTGGCAGGTCTGGCGGGTCGCCCTGGAAACCGCGCCGCCGGCCGGCCCATGGCTCGAGCCCGACGCCAGTCTTGCCGTAACCTCGATGCTCGCGCCGCGCCCAGCGCCAACTCTGCAACTATCGAGCCTTTCGTGAACAACCGGACACTCGACAATCTCGCGCCGGCGACCTCGGCCACGCCCCGGACCTTCCACATCATGGCCAAGCCCTTCGGCCCAATCTGCAACCTCGATTGCAAATATTGCTTTTACCTGGAAAAGGAGCGGCTTTATCCCCAGAAGAAAAGCCCCTCGGATTTCCGCATGCCGGGCGACGTCCTGCGGAACTACGTCCGCCAGCACATCGGCCAGCAGGACGTCCCCGAGATCACCTTCGCCTGGCAGGGAGGCGAGCCCACCTTGATGGGCCTGGATTTCTTCCGCCGCGCGGTCGAGCTTCAGGCCGAGTATTGCCCCCCCGCCAAGCGGATCGCCAACGCCCTGCAAACCAACGGCCTGCTGCTGGACGACGCCTGGTGCGATTTCTTCCGCCGCGAGAATTTCCTCATCGGGCTGTCCATCGACGGCCCGAAAGAAATTCACGACACCTATCGCGTCAACAAGGCCGGCCACGGCACCCATGATGCCGTCATGCGCGCCTGGGGTCTGCTCAAAAAGCACGGCGTGCAATACAACACCCTGACGGTCGTCAACCGTCTCGTCGGCGATCATCCCGCCGAAGTCTACGAGTTTTTGAAGGACAACGGCTCGGCGTTCATGCAATTCATCCCGCTGGTGGAGCGCGTCGGCGCAGCGCCCGATGCCTTGGCCGAACCTCCGCTCTTGAAAGTCCTCTCCCCGGATGCCAAAGTTGCCCCCTGGTCCGTCCTTCCCGAACAGTTCGGCAATTTTATATGTGAAATTTTCGACCGCTGGGTCCATCGCGACGTCGGCACGATCTTCGTGCAACTGTTCGACGTGCAATTGGGCATCGAAGTGGGCGCCGGCTCAAGCCTCTGCGTTTTCGCCGAAACCTGCGGCCGAGCCATGGCCATGGAACACAACGGCGACCTCTACTCCTGCGATCATTTCGTCTATCCCGGATTCAAGCTCGGCAACATCATGGACCAAACCATCGACCAGATGGTCCATTCCCCCGCCCAGACACATTTCGGCAACGACAAGCGCGACGCCCTGCCCCAATATTGCCAACGTTGCGATGTGAAGAAGTATTGCAACGGCGAATGTCCCAAACACCGATTCCTGACGACTCCCGACGGCGAGCCGGGCCTGAATTACCTCTGCGCCGGCTACAAGAGAATCTTCACGCACATGCAGCCGCACCTGCGTATCATGGCCGATCTTCTCCGCCAGGGCCGCCCGGCCGCCGACATCATGTCGCTCGGCCCCGACGACCCCTGCCCCTGCGGCAGCGGAATGAAATTCCAGCGATGCTGCGGCCGGAGCGGCGTCGGCCGCGTCGCTGTCCGCAAATAGTCGGCCGCCGCGCGGCTCGCATGCAATGGCTGCCGGACTGTCAAAGACCGTTTCGGAGATTGAGGATTTTCCGAAGCTGATGCACTGAAACACGGTATAATTCTTCTCGTGGCGCGTCCGCTTTTCAAAATCCTGGGCACGCTAGCCATATTATTTGTAGTCCTTCTCTGCTTTTTATTGTGGGAAGGCGGCGCATACATGGCATTTTTGCCCAAATATCATGAAGCAAATCTTCTTGGGCTTTCTAAGAAAGAAGTAATTGATCGCTTGGGAGAACCATTTTTTGACCCCAGTAAAGCCTTTCCGTACAGGGGCGAAGCGCCCGCAAGCTGGGCGGGGGCGAAACCAGAATGGCCGATGGAAATTAACGGCGTCCCGCAGCCGTTGATGATCCTCTATGAATCGCCTATATTTGATTGCCGCATCGAATTTCAAAATGACCGCGTTGTGAAAGCTGAGTTGATCCCAAGCCACTGAAAAACGATTTAATTTCAAACTTTACCACTACCCCGAAATCCCCCCGTTGGACATCCGCCCATCGGTCTGCTATATTCCCCGCCCCTCGTATCGGAGGGATTTTTGCGGATTTTCCGAGGATTTTTCGATGGCGTATAAATTCAAGCCCAACAAGAGCGTCGCCAAGCGCCTGCGGCTCACGGCCACGGGAAAGCTCAAGCGGCATCACAGCTTTACCTCGCACCTGATGAGCTCCCGCCCGGCGTCCAAGCGGCGGAAGCTGCGCCGCGCGGAGATTCTGTTCGAAGGCCACGCCCGGAACATGCGAAAACTCATGGGCGTCAGCGGTATTCATCCGGGAAAGATTCGCCACGAACGCGAGCTTGCCGCCGCCGAGTCCGCTACCGCCGCCGCCAAGTCGGCTACCGCCGCCGCCAAGACCGCTGAAAGGAAGTAAGTCATGGCCCGATCAACCGGCGGACCCACGCACGCCCGCAAACGCAAACGAGTTTTGAAGAACGCCAGCGGATTTCGCGCCGCTTCGGGAACGCTCTACCGCCCCGCCATCGAGTTCACCCGCAAGGCCGGGGTTTACGCCTACCGCGACCGTCGCCAGAAAAAACGCCATTTCCGCACCCTGTGGATCACCCGCCTGGGCGCCGCCCTGCGCGCCCGCGGCATCCATTACAACCGATTCATCCCCGCCCTCGTCGCCGCCGGCATCGAACTGAACCGCAAGATGCTCAGCGAACTGGCCATCAGCGATCCGGCCGTGTTCGATGCGATCGTGGAAAAGGTCCGCCCGCACATTGTTCAGCCGGTGGCGAAGGCGTCGGCGTGAAGGCAATTGCCGATTGCCAATTGCCGATTGGAATGCAGAGTCCTCGCGGCTTCTTTCTTTCAATCGGCAATTGGCAATCGGCAATCATTCTTCCCATCCCATCGCCCGCTCGATCGCTTTGTGCCATCCCGCCATCCGTCGCCCCCTTTCGGCGTTGCTCATCATCGGCTGCCAGGTCTGATCGGCACGCCATCTCGAGCGTAAATCGCCAAAATCCGGCCAGAATCCCACGGCCAATCCCGCGGCGTACGCCGCTCCTAACGCCGTGGTTTCGCGCACTTTGCTGCGGATGACCGGAACGCCCAGCACGTCGGCCTGGAACTGCATGAGCAGCGAGTTGGCCGTCATGCCGCCATCCACTTTCATCGCCGCCAGGGCCGTTCCCGAATCGGCGGTCATCGCATCCGCCACGTC
>JBEKXM010000399.1:0-4669 GCA_049512115.1 Tepidisphaeraceae bacterium
GACGGCCGGCCTGGCCGGACAATCGACCAGAGAGGATTCGAAGATTTCCCCGGCCTCGTCGAAGAGGAGGACTTCGGCGAAATCCTGGGCGGGCATGAGTGAAAACGCGGCGACGCAGCGGACGGACAGGACGCCCACGGCAGTCTGACCGATGGCGCGCAGGACGGTTTGCGGCGCGGCATCGGGGCGAAGCTGGCCCTGAAATGCGCTCAGCGCGTCGAAGAACTGCGCCCGCACGGCAAGCCGGCGGTTCTTGGCGGCCAGTTGGCCGCTCACCCGGCCGAGTTCCTGATTGGCGCGCTGCAACGCCTGATGATAAAGCTCCTGCGTGCTGGTCTGGCCGAGCTGAAGGGCGCCGGCGCGGGACTCGATGCGATCGACGAGCCTGGTGACGGCGGTTTCAACGCTTGGGGCGGTCAGGCCGATCGCCTCGATGAGCCGATCCCGGCTCAGCGTGAAGGAATAATTACCGCTGTAGCCCAAATGCTGCTGGCGGACGATCAGGTCGGCCAGCGTGACCAGATTGATCATCCGGGGAAATTTGACGGAATCGGGCAGGGCATCGGGAGACTGGCCGTGGAGCCAGATGCTTTCGCGGATGATCTGGGGAAGTTCCCACCGCTCGGCCAGGCGTTTGCCGACAACCATGTGATCCAGTCCGATGACGGTGCGTTCGACGTCGGCGATGTTTCCGCGGAGCAAATCCACGGCTTCCACCACGCGGGCAAAACTCTTGGGAAGGATGGCGTCCAACGCGACCTTGCCAAGATCGTGGAGCAATCCGCAAACGAAAGCTTCGGAAGGACGGAAGCCGGCGTCGTGGCCGTAGGCGGTCTCCATGGCCTCGCCCAACAACTCGGCGCAGCAGGCGGTTGCCAGCGAATGCTTCCAGAACTCCTCGCGGGAGAAATGCGTTTGATGCGGATTGGGTGCGGAAAAGGTCTCGAAGACCGAGACGGCCAGGACGGCGCTGCGGAGGGCCTGGAATCCGAGCAGAACGATGGCCCGCTCGAGGGTGACGGTTTCGGCGCGGACGCCGACGTCGGCTCGATGGACAAGTTGGAGAATTCGCGCGGTCAGAGCGGCGTCGCTGCCGATCAGGGCGACGATGTCGCGGACGGAGGACTCTTCGTCGGCGGCGACCTGAAGGACGCGCATGGCGACGGCGGGGAGCGTGGGAAGCTCCTCAAGCTGCTGAAGGATCAGCTCGACGCGCCGGGGCTGAAGATGATCCGGGGATGAGGACATTGTCTTTGAATGATCGTCCTGCGGGGATGAAAGGGAAGGGGACAGCACGATTCATTTCAACGCAACTTACGGCGCGAAAACCCGCGGTGCGGTGCATGGCCGATGAATCGGTTCACGTCCAGAGGAGTGGGTCCGTCAAGATCAGGCGGCCAGCATCTCGCCGATGCGTTCGATGAGCTTTTCGATGTTGAAAGGCTTCTTGACGAAATCATCGGCCCCGGCTTTGAGCAGATCGTTGATCTCGTCCTGGTTGACGACACCGGAGACGATGACGATCTTCATGTGCTCGAAGCTGGGGTTTTTGCGAATGGTCTGACAAACGACGTTGCCGTTGATGTCCGGGAGCATGTAATCGAGGATGACCAGGTCGGGCATGAATTCCTGGGTGAGGATGCCGGCATCGTAGCCGGTGCTGGCGGTTCTTACCTCAAACCGGCCGTCGCGTTCCAGGACATCGACGAAGAGTTCGACGATCTCGGGATCGTCATCGACGACCAGGACTTTGAGTTTCCCGTTGTCGAGGGCATCCGGGGGGATGCCGTTGTCCTTCATGAAGGCGACCAGGGCGTCGCGTGGGATGCGACGGAATCGGCTGCCGGGGACGCGGAAACCGCGAAGGCGGCCGCTGTCGAAACAGCGAATAATGGTCTGCTGGGACACTTTGCAGATTTCGGCGGCTTCTCCCGTGGTAAAGACTGTCTTCATGGTATCCTCGGAAGCGAACTGTTAAACTCGGCGAAGACATTACAGGCTTCACCGATTAGCCTGCTTATCTATCTTCGCTATTTGAACATCGACAAGAGAATTTTGCAACTTGAACTTGGAAATCCGGAGAAGAGTTCGGAAAATAGGCAAGATCGGCAGAGCACATGACTTAGGAATACTACGTCCGGTAATGTGGGGAGTTCGAGCGGTTTTGCGGATTGGGGCGGTTCTGAAAAGGCGTCACCGCGAAGCAGCGAAGAAGCGAAGGGACGCGAAGAAGAAGTTTATTTGCAGAAGATGCGACCTCTCGTCCACGAACCGTTCGTGCAAATCCAAGGGCGCTGAAATTAAATCAAAGCGCGGCGATCCGCTTCGCGAAACTTCGCTCCTTCGCGGTGCTCTTCCCGATAACGCCCGGAGGGGAGATTACCGGTAGAATTCGATGATTAGGTTCAGATTCACCTCGAACGGGACGTCTTCCAGGGCGGGGACGGCCTTGATCTTGGCGGTGAGCTGGGCGGGGTTCCATTCCAGCCAGTTGGGGACCTGGTGTCCGGCGTTCTGCTCCATGTTTTCGCGAAGGTGCTTGTGAATGCCTTCCTTGAAGGTGACGGTCTGGCCGGGCTTCACGAGATAGCTGGCGATGTCGGTCTTTCGGCCGTCCACGATGACGTGGCCGTGGGAAACGATCTGCCGGGTGGACCAGATGGTCCGTCCGACGCCGAGGCGGCGCAGGACGTTGTCGAGGCGGCATTCCAGAAGCTGCATGAGGGTGTTGGCGGTGTTGCCCTTGGATTTTTTGGCGATGTTGAGGAATCGGCGGAACTGCTTTTCATACATGCCATAGTAATAGCGGAGCTTCTGCTTTTCGCAGAGACGAACGCCATATTCGGTGTTTCGCCGGCCGCGGTAGCCGTGCATTCCGGGCAATTCAAGTTCGCCGCGGGCGGTATGTTTGGGAACGTCGGCAATGGGGACGCCGACACGACGGGACAGTTTCAGTTTGGGACCGGTATAGCGGCCCATGGGAGATCGCTTTCCACGGGCGCTTGAGGCCCGTCTCAAAACATGCGCGGCGGCCGCAATAGCGGGCGTCTTACGCGCGGACATCCAACCGGCATGGTTCTGAGGCATGCCCGGCGGGGATGGGAAGTATAGCGATGTGGGGCCGGGGGACAAGGGGTCGGTTTGTGGGATGGGCATTTCATCTGGGCCATGGCATTTGGCGGGAATGAGCATCACCGGGGCGGGAAATGCAACGCCCAACACTCAACGCTCAACTTTCAAGGAAATGCCGTCGTTGAGCGCAAAACGCGGTAGTGATATTCGTATCGCCGGACGAATGCGGCGCGGGCGTAAAGGGCAAGGGCTGGGACGTTGTTGGCCATGACTTGGAGATAAATGGCTGCGGCATTGTTGGCGATGGACCATTGGGACAGGGAATGAACGAGGCTCATGGCGTGGCCGCGGCGCTGGTGGGCGGGGATGGTGGCGACACAATAGAGCCAGGCGATGCGGGAATGGACGGCGGCCAGGGCTGTAGCGATGGTCTGGGTTTTGTCCACGACTGAGGCGAAGACGCGAGGAGTGGGGATGCGGCGGCAAATCTGCCGGCGGATTTCGAGTGGGCCGACGCTCTCATCCAGAGCGCATTGAAGCCAGGCCTCGTCGGGGGCGTCGCGCAGGACGATCTGGCCGATGGATTCGGGGCGGGCGGCGGCACGGATCACTTCGGCAAGATCGGCAGACCAGACTTGGGACGGTTTTTCGATGGCGTATCCGCGCGCGGCGAGGATTTGGTCCAAATCGGCGGGGATTGTGGCCGGGGAAATGTGGAAGATCGTGGGCAAGCCATGGCGGCGGTAGAAGACTTCAGCGTGCGAGATCAGGGCGGGCCAATTGGCGGTTGCTGATTCAGATGGATTGGGGTGGACGGTTCGAACGGAATTGGCGCGGTGGGAGTAGCCATGGGTGGCGCGGAGGCGCCAGGGACCGAGCGGAACGGATAGCTCGGCGGGCCAGGTGGCGTCGGCGGCGAGTTCGGCGATGGCGGGGTCGATGGCAAGTCCCATAATTTTTCACCGGCGCAGGCCGCACGGCCGCCACATCTTAACCGCGGGGAACGCCGCGACGATGAAGCTGATGCGGCGAATGCCGCGATTCTCAATGGAATTGCCAGAACGAAGTGACATCACCGGACCGAACGCTCCAGGGGCGGACCCGGAGCAAGCGGACGCACAGCGGACGCACCCCGTGCTTGCGCGCCTGTCGCGCTTCGTGGGTCTGGAGGGGAAGATCGTGGTGGTGGTGATGTTGCTGCTGACGGCGGCATTGGGATCGACGTGTTGGCTGTGGGCGTCGCGGATCGACCCGCAGGTGATGGGAATATTGGGGGACCAGGCGAGGCAGACGGCGGTGACGCTATCGATGGCGGCGCGACCGTCGATGACCACGGGGGACGTCGCGGCCATGCGGGCGATGGGCGGCGATCTGCTCAAGGCTCGCAATATTCTATTCGTGGCGTTTTACGACGTGTCGGGAAAGAACATTGCTTTGGCAAGCCGGGAAAGCTCGATGCGTTCGGCCCCGCCGTCGCTGCGGAGCACCGAAATCAGTTCGCTGTCGCAGGTGCGGATGGGAACGTCGGACGCCTTGGGGGAGTATCTCGAGGTATGCCAGCCGGTACTGGAAACCGCGTCGCGCGGCCGGGCATCGC
>JBEKXM010000400.1:0-4662 GCA_049512115.1 Tepidisphaeraceae bacterium
CCTGTGCGGCCTGAGAATCACCGACTGCACCAGCGGATTCCGCGCGGTGAACCGCAAAGTCATTCGCGCCTATGCCCACTGGTACCCGGAGGATTATCCCGAGCCGGAGGTCGTCCTCCTGCTCCATCGCTCCAAATTCAAGGTCGTCGAGATCCCCGTGCGCATGCGCCGCCGCATGTACGGCAAAAGCAGCATCAGTCTGATCCGCGGATTGTATTACGTTCTGAAGGTGAGCGTGTGTCTGCTTCTGGACATGATTCGCCAGCCGTGGCCAAGCGGAAAAATCGGCTCGCCGTAAAAAGCGGCTTGCCGTGAAGAGCGGCCTGCTGTGAACGCCGAATTCGAGGTTGTTTTTATGATCGCCCGCTTCATCCTCCTGGGTTTCGGAGTCACCGTCCTGATCATCGCCATCCGCCGGATGCGCGCCTATCGCCTCAAGGAACGGCACATGCTGATATTCCTCTTCACGGGGTTGCCGTTTTTGGCGTTGTCGATCTGGCCGACGGCGGTCGGGTGGGTTGCCCTCAAGATGCACGTGCAATACCAGACGGTTGGGCTGCTGTGCGTCGCGGGTTTTTTCATTCTGGTGATTTTCGAGCTGCTCACCATCGTGAGCCTGCAGGACCGCAAAATCTCCGCGCTGGCGCAGATCGTGGGCATCCTCATGGAAAAGCACGGCATGAGCGACCGGCTTGGCGCGGAAGGCAAAGCCTTCGCTATGGAAGGCAAAGCCTTCGCGGCCGGCGCCAACCCGGCGCCCTCCTCCGACCCCGTGCAACCCTGATATGATGCGGGTCGCGATTCTGATCGCCTGCTACAACGGCCGAGAGTGTCTGGGCGATTGCCTGCGCTCCCTGCTGGATTCGCGCGACCCGGACGTCGATGCCTCCATCATCCTCATCGACAACGCCAGCACCGACTCCAGCGCCGATTTCGTCGAGCGCCAATTCCCCCAAGTCGAGCTGATCCGCCTGAAAGACAACCGCGGCTTCGCCGGGGGGATCAACGCCGGCTGGGAATACGCCCGCCGCAAGTTCCCCGACCTGCAATACGTCGCGGCGATCAATCAGGACATCATCGCCCAAAGCGGCTGGCTGGCGAAGCTGGCGGGGCGCCTGCGGGATCACCCCTCGACCGCCGCGGTTCAACCCAAGGTCTTGCTCTGGCCCCAAAAGGACCGCTTCAATACCGCGGGAAACCGCTCGCATTTCCTCGGCTTCGGCCTGGTCACCGCATACGGCGAGCTCGACGACGGCTCATTCAACCAGTGCCGCGAAATTGATTTCCCTTCCGGCGCGGCGGTCCTGATCCGCGCCCAGGCCCTCGGCGGACGGGAAATCTTCGACGAACTGTTTTTCCTCTATCTCGAGGATGCCGAACTGGGTTGGAAGCTGCGCCAGCTTGGCCATCGGATCGACTACGTGCCCGATGCCGTCATCTGGCACCAATACCGCTTTCACCGCGATTTCCGGTTCTATTTTTATCTGGAGAGAAACCGCTGGTATCTGCTGGCGACGTATTACAAGATGCCGACACTGCTGCTTCTGTTGCCGGCGATCCTGGTAATGGAAATGGGCCAACTCTATTTCGCCTGGCGAAACCGGGTGCTTGGGCAAAAGCTGGCGGCGTGGGCGTTCTTCGCCTCGCCACGAAATGTCTCCCGCCTCCTGCGCCGCCGGCGCGAGGCGCAGCTCCGACGGCGCATCGGCGACCGCCAGTTCCTCCGGGCGTTCGTCGGTGAAATCGACCTGCCCGAGCTTCGCAGCCAAACCCTCCGCAGAATCGGCAATCCGATTCTCCGGACCTATTGGCGATTTGCCCGCCCGCTGATCTTCTGGTGATTACGCGCTCATTTCGCGCCGGCGGCCCAGCGGTCAACGATGTCGCATAACAGATGCACGATGAGGACGTGCATTTCCTGGACCAGCGAAGTGATGTTGCCGGGAACGATGATGGCGTGGTCGGCCAGCGAAACGGCTTTGCCGCCGTCGCGGCCGAGGAGGGCGACGGTCACGGCGGATTTTTCCTTCCCCGCGCTTAGGCCGCGCAAGACGTTGGGAGAATTGCCGGAGGTGCTGATTCCGAAAACCACGTCGCCCGGCCGGGCCAGCGCCAGCACCTGTCGGGCGAAAACCTCGGCGTAACCAAAATCGTTGGCGATGCAGCTCATCGCCGGGCCGTCGGCGCACAGCGCCGTGGCGGCCAGGGGCCGGCGGGTGCGGAGGAATTTTCCGATCATCTCCTCGGCGAGGTGCATCGCATCCGCCGCGCTGCCGCCGTTGCCGAACGTCAGCAGCCTGCCCCCGCGTCCGAAGGATTCGCAGAGCAGGTTTCCCACTTCATTGATTTTGGGCAGCAACTCGGCGGAAACACGCTGCGCCAGGGCAAGGTGCTGCTCGACGTAGGATTGATGGATTGGGTTCATATTGGAATTCTCGGGCGGCCCGGCCGCTTTTGCAAAGCCGGGCGTTTTCGCCGACGCCCGCGGGAGGTAGTATCATCGCCGCATGATCTCCATCGTAATCCCGATCTTCAACGAGCAGGAGAATTTGCCGGAGCTTCGCCGGCGGTTGACCAAGGCCATGGACTGCGGCGGGCAGGAGTGGGAAGCGATCATGGTGGACGATGGAAGCCGGGACGACTCGCCAAGGATACTAAGGGAATTTCACCAGGAGGACGGCCGATTCAAGGTAGTGACGCTTTCGCGGAATTTCGGGCACCAGCCGGCCGTGTCGGCCGGGATTCATCACGCCCGTGGGGATTGCGTGGTGCTCATCGACGGCGATCTCCAGGACCCTCCGGAAGTCATTCCCGAAATGATCCGCAAGTGGAAGGATGGATTTCAGGTGGTTCTCGGCGAACGCGCCAGCCGATCGGACGGGGGCGTGCGCGGCCTCGGATTCCGCCTGTTCTATCCGATTCTAAGGCGCATCACCGATCTTCCCGGCGCTCGGGACGCGGGGATTTTCGGATTGATGGACCGGGCCGTGGTCGATGAATTCAACCGCCTGCCCGAACGAAACCGATTCATTCCGGGCCTGCGAAGCTGGCTGGGATTCCGGCAAACCGGCGTGGCCTACGCCCGCGCGGGGCGGGCGGCGGGCAAACCCAAACAATCCCTCGGACGGCTCATGCGCTACGCCGCCGACGGAATGGTCAGCTTCAGCAACAAGCCCCTTCGGGCCGCCACCTGGCTTGGATTCTTCGTGTCGGTCGCCGCATTCCTGCTGGCGTTTTTTTACGTCGTCACGTTCTTCGCCTGGCACAAACAGATTTCGGGATTCACCACCGAGATCGTTTGCATTCTTTTCCTCGGCGGCGTGCAACTCATCTCGGTGGGCATTCTGGGGGAATACATCGGACGGATTTATGAAGAGGTGAAACAGAGGCCGCTGTACATCGTCCGCCAGCGCATCGGCATTGACGAGCCGCGGCGCGACGGAGAAAAAAAAAGCCCCGGAGACCCACCCTCCGGGGCGTCGGCACCCAAATAGATCAGCGCCAATGACGGTACGGCCCGTAATACCTCGGCCCCCAGCCGTAGTGATAAATGTAGCGCGGGCCGGGATATGTGTAGACATATCGATACACGGGCACCGGCGTGTAAACGATGACGGGCGGAGCGCAGTCAACCGGAGCCGGTGCCACGATCACAGGCGCCACGACCACCGGCACGGGCGGCAGAACCACGGGTGGCGCCACCACCACGGGCACGGGAAACGGCCACCCAAACCGGAACCCGAAGAAGAAATTCGGATGAGCCGATGCGACAGCCGGCAAACCGGAAATCAACCCCGAAGCAACAAGCAGCGCAAGGCGTTTCATGGCAAGCTCCTTTCTTTTTTGAATGTCCTCAGATTAGAAACGCGACGGGAAGCGGCGAAAGGCGCAAGTGGTAACTAATGGAATGATATTCTGTTAGGATTATTCCGGTTGGCCATTCATCCGGCCAGGCAGATCAGCACGGTCAGAACCAGGGCATTGTTCAGCGCGTGGGCGGTCATGGACGCCACGAGGCTGTCGCGCCGGAATCGAATGAGCGCCAGGACCAGGCCGACGGCCCCCAACAGCGGGATGGCCGTCCAGCCCTGAGGGTGGATCGCGGCGAAGAGGACGCTGACAATGACGGCGGACCATAGGCGCGGCCAGCGCAGGGTCAGATGCCGCAGAAACATACCGCGGAACATCAGTTCTTCCGTGACCGGGGCGAACAGGCAGGCAAGAAGGAACAGGAGAATGCGCACCCAGCCGCCGGTGGTAATGTCAAATTCGACGGGATGAGACGCCCGGGTCGAGCTTAACCGGGCGAGCGCCAGCGCAACGGCCATGCCCACGGCCACGAGGGGGATTCCGGCGATATACCCGATGATTCCCGCGAACATTTCGCGGACGAACCCGCGGCCCGCATTCCAACCGACGGCGTCGGCAAGGCGACGGCCCCATGCCCCTCGCGCTCGTACCCAAGCCAGCGCCGCCAGAACGGGAACCACCAGAAGAAGGCCCATTTCCGGATGATGTGAGGGCAGAAGCGACCCGATCGTCCCCAGAACCGCCATCAGGCACAGATAGACGGCGAACCCTTCGAGGAGCACGTCGGCAACGCTCGGATCAGACGGCCCAAAGCGATCCGGGACCTTACTGTCCTTTCGCGGAAACAGAAAC
>JBEKXM010000401.1:0-4661 GCA_049512115.1 Tepidisphaeraceae bacterium
TCTCGCTCCGCACAACCCGCCCCGCGTGCCGAAGCATTCGGGACGTTTGCAAATCCCCAAGCGTCGAGGCAAGCGGCGCTCCGCGACAACGCCGAAGTTGGCCCGGCGCGGAAAGGCAAAGCCATGATTCGGGAGATCTACCTGGCGGGCGGGGTTCGCACGGCGGTCGCAGTGTTCGGCGGCGCTTTTTCCGAAGTTCCCGCTCCGGCGCTGGGCAGCGCCGCCATCAAAGCCGCAATTACCCGTGCAAATGTCCCCCCCGAGGCGATCGATGAAGTGATCTTCGGCAACGTCATCGGCGCCGGCCTTGGCCAGAACGTCGCCAGGCAATGCTCCATCCTCGCCGGCCTCAGTCCCAACGTCGGCGCTACCACGATTAACAAAGTCTGCGGTTCCGGGCTGAAGGCGGTGATGCTCGCCGCGCAGGCGATCCAGTGCAAGGATTCCGGAGTCGTCGTCGCCGGCGGCACGGAAAACATGTCCCGCGCCCCGTATCTTCTGGAAAAGGCGCGCAGCGGATATCGCATGGGAAATGGCGAGCTCATCGACGCCATGATCCGTGACGGACTGTGGGACGTGTACAACAACGTCCACATGGGTCAATGCGGCGACCGCTGCGCCGCCAAGTGCCAGATCACCCGCCAACAGCAGGACGATTTCGCCGTCGGCAGCTTCCAGCGCGCTCTGGCCGCGCAATCTTCCGGGGCCTTCAAGGACGAAATTGTCGCCGTGCAGGCCCCGGCCGGGAAGACCACCGTGCAAGTTGCCGAAGATGAAAATCCGAAAAAGTTCAACGAGGAAAAGCTGCGGCAACTGAAGCCGGCATTCGGGAAGGACGGCACGGTCACGGCGGCCAACGCGTCGAGCGTCAACGACGGCGCCGCCGCCGTGATCGTGCTTTCCGCCGAAGACGCCAAACGGCTTGGCGTGACGCCCCAGGCCCGGATTCTTGGTTACGCCACCGCGTCGCGGGAACCGGAATGGTTCACCCTCGCTCCGATCGGGGCCATCGGCCGACTCCTGGACAGTCTGGCGCTGAAGGCCGCTGACGTCGATCTCTTCGAGATCAACGAGGCGTTCAGCGTCGTCCCGCTTGCGGCGATGAAAGAACTCGGGATCGAGCGGGAAAAGGTGAACGTGAAGGGCGGCGCGGTGGCGCTGGGGCATCCTATCGGCGCTAGCGGCGCCAGGACGCTGGTCACGCTCATCTATGCCATGAAGCAGCGCAATGCGAAGCTGGGAATCGACGTGCTGTGCATTGGCGGAGGCGAGGCCGTGGCCATGGCCGTGGAGTTGATCTAGTCCCAAGGGTCTGCCGAATTTGCCTTTGGGTGGAGGTGGGGCGGGTTGATTCTGTGCCTGCCCCGCCTCAATTTCATCCCCCTCACCGGGAGGTGCGCGATGGCCAACGGCGATTTCGATCAACTCAAACAATTCGGCCAGCTCTGGCTGGAATTGCTGAGCCGCTCTGGATCGCTGTTCGGGCAGTTGAAGCCGGGTGAACCGCCGCCGGAAGCCGCCCGCCAATTCCGCGCCACCGTCTTCAAGTCCATGGCCGACCAGGCCGATCAGTTCATGCGCTCCGAAACCTTCCTTCAGGCCATGAAGCAGTCCCTCGACGCCGCCCTCAATTTCCAGAAACAATACCAGAACCTGCTCGCCGAATTCCGCCACTCGACCGAGGGCGTCGCCTCCACCGATATTGATGCGGCCATGACCTTGCTTCGCCAGATGGAAGCGCGCGTGCTCGACCGCCTGGAGAACCTGGACACGAAGCTCGGCGAGATTGCCGAGCGATTGGATCGCCTGGAAACGGATGCCGAAAAGTCGGGAACCACGCCATGACCGAACCCAACAACGGCCATTCCACCTATGCCGACTGGACCACCCAGGTCCTGGAGGAATCGCTGGCGAATTTCCGGCGGATGATCCGGCTTCCGTTTCTCTGGCAAAGAGCCCAGCGCGTGCGAAAAGGCGCCATGCCGTCCGAAGTCGTGTACGAAGAGGGGAAGCATCGGCTGCTGCACTACACCGGCGGCGACGGCGCGCAATACCGCACGCCTCTGCTCGTCGTCTTCGCCCTGGTGAATCGGCCTTATATTCTTGACCTCAAGCCCGGCAAGAGCGTCGTGGAGCATTTTGTCCGCCGCGGATTCGATACCTACCTCGTCGATTGGGGGGTCCCGACCGACGCCGATAAATTCCTCACCCTCGACGATTACGTCAATGGCTCGATGCTGAACATCGTCGATTTTCTGCGCGAGCGCTGCGATGTGCCGCAGGTGAACGTTTTGGGCTATTGCATGGGCGGAACGATGAGCGCCATCTTCACCGCCCTGCATCAGCAATTCGTGCGAAACCTGATCCTGCTTGCCGCCGGCATCGACTTCAGCGGCGACGACGGCCTGCTTTTGAAATGGACCAAACCCCAATACTTCGACGTGGACGCCCTGGTCGATGTGTGCGGCAACGTCCCGCCGCAATACCTGCAATCCATCTTTCTCCTCCTCAAGCCGATCCAGAATCTCTTTGAGAAACCCATCGCCCTGTGGGAGCGCATGGACGACGATCAATTCGTCGATGATTTCCTGACGATGGAAACCTGGCTCCAGGACAACATCCCGGTTCCAGGCGAGGTCTTCCGCGAGTTCGTGAAATATCTCTATCAGCAAAACCGCCTGGTGAAGGGACAGTTGCCCGTCGGCCGCCACACGGTACAATTGCGCACCATCACCTGCCCGGTCCTGAACATCATGGCGCGCAAGGATGACCTCGTGCCTTGCAGCCAGACGTTGCCGTTCAACGATCTGGTGAGTTCGACCGATCGCAAGACGATGCAGTTGGATGCCGGGCACATCGGGCTTGCCGTCGGATCGAAGGCGCAAACCGAGCTTTGGCCGGCGGCTGTCGATTGGCTGGCGCAGCGCTCCGAGGCCGCCTCCGCGGGCTCGGCT
The DNA here is from genome assembly GCA_049512115.1 of Tepidisphaeraceae bacterium. GTDB lineage: Bacteria > Planctomycetota > Phycisphaerae > Tepidisphaerales > Tepidisphaeraceae > PALSA-1353. Next base: position 2,955 of record JBEKXM010000401.1, read on the forward strand.
CCTGACCCGGTAAGTCCCGCATCAATTGATTGAAGGTTCTGGTACAGGAAGGGATACATCGTGGCGTCCAATCATTCCCAAAAAATCTACGAAGGGGACGGCGACCAGCTCATGTCCATCGAACGAGCGGCGCCCGGCGAACATATCGTGATGATCCCGGATGCACTGCCCGGAAAGGTCCCCGACACCCGCCCGCATATCCGCATCATGTGGGGCCAGCATCTCCTGGAGGACCTGGTGCTGGGGCGATACCGCTCGCTCGTCTGCGCCGTCAACACCCGCGACAACAGCCGCGGCATCATCGGACAGGTGGCCGCCCTCCTGCCCACCACCCAATGGAACGAACAATCCGTCACCGCCTACGCCCTTCGATTCAGCGCCGGCCCCGAGCGCGTCAAAATCATCAAATATGAAATGGACATGCTGGAGGTGCTGGCGATCCTTCGCCCCCCGGGCGCTGAACATCTGACGGTCGATCACCTCGCCTCCGCCTTCCGGATCATTTCCGAGATGATCCGCCATCGCACCACCCGGCTCCCCACCGCTTCGGTAAGTTTCCTTGGCGCACGCGCCAACGCCCTGGTGGACGAGCGCCGCGCCGAACCCTCCTTCGAAACCGTGCTGCGCGTCATGTACGAAGCCGGTTTCTACGGCGACGTCTATCCCGCGCCGGCCATGTGGTCCAATTCGGATTTGGGCGTTTATCCCCGCTATCCATTCCCGGCGGCGCTCGACCAGATGCGGGCCGGTGGATCTTGACCCCAAGATTTGGCGTCACGGAAAGTATTCTCAAAGGCGTCCGCTGCAATTGCCAGACCAGCGGACGCCCGCCTTTGGATGAATAGGTGATCCGTCTCAGCTCACAGCGCCCGCGGAAAAATCCCGGAACACCCGCACGACCACTTGCGGCTTCTCGCTTTCGCCCTGTTGCGTTAGAACCTCGTAGCTCCAACTCGCCCGCAACGTCATTTCGGATGCCGCCGCGCCCATCATCGTATCGACTTTGCCCATGACCTCGGCGGCGTCAATGCCGCCCTTCCAAGTCACGACCACGTCCTCCGCATCCGCCGGAATCGCGATCTTCCTGCGCGGCCATTCTTTGCCGTTGAACGACCAGAATTTCTGCTCAAAGCCCGCTCCGCTTTCCGCCGGAAGAAGCCTCGGATATCGTTTGGTTTCCACGGAAAGTTCCTTGCGGTCCGGAAGCGAGCAAAGCCGGTCCAAAATCTGCGCAACCTGTGCGGTGAGAATTGAATTGTTCGTCATGGCGCCTCCTTCGGGTGAACCTTTGGGTAAGACGCAGACCACGCCGACCAACACGTTGGAATGTGCTTATGATTGTCTTGCGGCCTAGGTCCGATAGCAAGGAAAAACCAGGTAAAATGCAGCGGTTTTGGCGTTTATACGGATTGGTATCCCGCCGCTATTTCCCCCGCCGGGATTTGGAATCCTTATCCTGCAAACGCACTAATTCCTGCTGCAACTGCGCTATTTGTTTCAGCAATTCCTGAATCTGCTCCGCCGAACCCTTCTCCGCCTGGGCCTCGCCCGGCCGGCCCGCCCACACCGCCGGATTGAGCGGACCCCACATCATCTTCGCCCAGTCCGTCATCACCGTCGGCCCAGTCTGCAACCCCATCGCCTGCCGAAGATACTCTTCCGTCTTCTTCCGCGAATCCATGAATGCCATAAACGCCTGCGAAAAAT
>JBEKXM010000402.1:0-4635 GCA_049512115.1 Tepidisphaeraceae bacterium
CAGGCCATCCGGCTCAAGCCTGATCTTGCCCAAGCGTACAACAATCTCGGCAATGCCGTGAAGGACCTAGGGCGACTTGACGAGGCCATCGGACTCTATCGTCAGGCGATTCGACTCACGCCTGGTTACCCCGCGGCGCACAACAATTTGGGCAACGCGCTAAAGGACATCGGCCAACTTGACCAGGCCATCGCCGTCTATCGGCAGACGATTCGGCTCCAGCCCGATGATGCCGCAGCTCACAGCAATCGGGTCTTCACCCTCCATTTTCATCCTGGCTACGACGGCATGATGATCCACGAGGAACTTGACCGCTGGAACCAACAGCACGCCGAACCACTTAGGAAATTCATTCGGCCGCACACGAACAGCCGCGACGCCGACCGCCGCCTGCGGATCGGCTATCTGTCGCCGGATTTTTGCGAGCATGTCGTCGGCCGGAATCTGTTGCCGCTGTTGCGCGAGCACGATCATCGGCAAATGGAGATATTCTGTTATGCCAACGTGGTCCGCGCCGACTCGTTTACCGAGCAATTCAGTCGCTACGCGGACGTTTGGCGCAGCATCGTGGGGCTATCGGATTCCCAGGCCACCGATCTGATTCGCCAGGACCGGATCGATATTCTTGTCGATTTAACGCTTCACATGGCGAACAATCGTCTTGCGGTGTTCGCTTACAAGCCGGCCCCGGTGCAGGCGACGTTTGCCGGCTATCCCGGCTCGACAGGCCTGAATACCATCGATTATCGCCTGACCGATCCCCATCTGGACCCGCCGGGATTGAACGATCAGTTCTATTCTGAAACGTCGATCCGTCTGCCCGACACCTTCTGGTGCTACGAGCCGCTGGTTACGGCACTGGCGGTCAATGCGCTGCCCGCGCAAACATCTGGCCACGTTACCTTCGGATGCCTGAACAACTTCTGCAAAGTCAACGAGCCGGTGTTGCGACTCTGGGCGCGGGTTCTTAAGGCTGTTCCTCGATCGCGATTGATGCTGCTCTGTCCCGAGGGGAGCCATCGTCAACCGCTGTTGGACATGCTGCAACGGGAGGGAATCAATCCCGATCGCGTCGAGTTGATCGCCTACCGTCCGCGTTTGCAATATCTGGAGCTTTACCATCGCATCGACGTGGGACTGGATACGTTCCCCTACAACGGCCACACCACGAGCCTCGATTCATATTGGATGGGCGTTCCCGTCATAACGCTGGTGGGCCAGACGGTTGTTGGACGAGCCGGCTTGTCGCAATTGACCAACCTGGGCCTGACGGAACTGATTGCTCAGACGCCGGAACAGTACGTTCAAATTGCTACGGACCTTGCCAGCGACCTGCCGCGGATGGCCGAGATGCGCCGGACGCTGCGAGCGCGGATGCAAACATCGCCCCTGATGGACGCCCCGCGTTTCGCCCGCAATATCGAAGCGGCGTACCGGCAGATGTGGCGGAATTGGCGCGCGACGGAAGAAGTCGCTTAGACGGACGCTGCGTTAACGGCGGCTCGCTCAAAGACGTTCAAATGCATTTATTGTGGGTAGTACGTCCACCCGCGGCATCGGGGGACGGTTTGATTTGTTGCCGATTGAGCGAATACGTCCCTTCGCTGTCCAGGACCACTTTCGACGCGATCAGTTTCCGCAGAGCGACGGCGACCACCGAAGACAGGTCCACTTTGATATACGCGGATCGTCCCAGGGTCTTCCTCAGCGCAACCACCAGAACAAGTATTCGCATCTCGCCATGGGCGAGTTGATCGACAATCAGTTGGCCAATCGAGGCTTTGGCGGTTCGCATGATCTGCATCATACCCGAAATCCAGTCCGCATGGTTGGTCTGACGCCGCTCGATCCGACGCGGCGCGATGCTGAAGCTTATTTCGGTCGGGGGATCACCGGCAGTCGAGAGGTCGCGTCCTGAATCTGTAGTCCGTCGGAGGTCTTCCTCACCTTCAGGAACCTGCTTCTCCGCACCCGCAACTCGGTGGCCTCGAAACCGGACACGATGGGCTTACCGATATCGCGGGGGGCCTCTTGTCCCCACCAGTTGCAGCGATAGTTGTCCCCATATACCCGAACGCACCGCACGGTCTGGCCAATCGGCGCTTCCAGCGTCGCCACAATCTCCGCAGAGAGATCGATCTCGGCCGGCGCCGGCGGTTTGGTTTTTGTAGTGTTCTCATCCGGCATAACGGTCACCTCCGAAGACGTCCCCACGATCTCGGCACCTATCCATGGCGTAGCCGATTTCGACCAGACAAAGGACAACCCATCCGTTAGATCGGCTCATTGATCGAACTACCTGAGCGGGCACAGGGTTTCCTGGCGATGGCGATACCATTCCGGCTGGGCAATAACGGAATAGTTGCGGTCCTGAGGCATCTCAAGGCGAGGCCCCAGTTTCACCGGCCGACCGCTACGAACGTCGAACCCCTGGACGAGCACCTCGGCATTGTCGTGGATCGGCGCGTCGCCGGGAAGTTTTCCGAACCGTTGCCCGGCAATGCTTTGCACCTGCGCGCAGGTATTGCTCCAACTGCGGTGCTGCACCCAGAAACCGGCGCGGTTGCCGTTGCTGGCATATATGCTGTAAATGGTCATTGCAATGACTCCTGCAATTGCTGGCCGCAGGTTTCATGTCAATCGGCGGCGGCCGGGACAATCGCCCATGCCGCCGTACGCTCTTGCTCGTTCTCTTCACTCAGCTCGCTGAGTTCCCAGTCGATCAGCCCCGTGGGGTCAAGCGCCGCGTCAATGCTGTCGACCAGCTTGAACCATTGCGGGAACGGCATGGGGCGTTCACCGGTGTAGGTCACCTGAAGGCACTGTCGCCGCGCCGGCTGACTGCCGCCGCCGTCAAGTTGCTCCTCGATGGCCACGGATGCGCCGGCAAGTCCGCAGATTTCGTCGATGACTTTCCGCACCTTGTCGGCGTTTCCCTTGTCCGGCAAAGCTCCGCTTCGCCCGGTTTCGCCGTTGACGTTATCCATAGATGTCCTCCCGTTTCCATTTCACCGCCGCGCTGCTCTCTGGCTGCGGAAGACATTGGAAATCAAATTCCGGGATCGCAACTCCCGGAGCAGCGGCTGAGTTTCCACCGTGAGACTCTCAAAGACCGCATTCCATGCGATGCATTCCAGGTCGGCATCGACCAATTCCCTGCCCAGTGCGTGCTCAAGTCGCACGACAAGTTTCTGTTGCCACTGGGCTAGGGCGTATTTCCACAAATTGCGCTCCTTCCCGGTTGGCGGCAGGGCATTAGTCGCGGCTGCGTCCACCGCCGCTGGCGGCGCCCTGGCCGCTGCGCCCGCCGCTGTAGCCGCCGGACGGAGGACGGTTTTCGCGCGGCTTGGCTTCGTTCACGGTCAGCGCGCGGCCGCCGTTGTCCTTGCCGTTGAGCCCGGCGATCGCGGCCTTCGCCTCGTCTTCGCTGCTCATCTCAACGAACCCGAAGCCCTTGCTCCTGCCGGTGTCCCGGTCGCTGATGATCTGTGCGCTGCTCACGGTTCCATAAGCGGCGAACAACTGTTCAAGAGCCGAGCTATCCACTTCGTAGCTCAGATTTCCAACGTACAACTTTTTGCCCATAAAATTCTCCTTGGGAGTGGGGCGTTTTGAGACCCTCGTTTTACTTTCCAGGTCGAGCGGAAAGAGGCCAACACTCTAGCCCAGGAGGTGGGAGGCAGGCGGGAACAAGACTGCGGGCAGAATTGAAACCTCTCTCGTAATTCGATTATTTCCGGATACCAACCAGATTTGATCTTAACCTCAAAACCGCTGCTCGTCTATGGCAACAATCAATTTGGTGGTTATTTGCCCGCGATCGGCGCGCAACGCTTCACTCGATCTCCACTTCCACGTTGTGTTCCTGGCGGTCGTCGGTCAATCGCAGGATTCCCTGCGGCTGATCCACTCCGTCGGCCGCCAGGCGTTTGACGATTTTGCCGCCGCCGAAGTTGTGGAAGTTCAGGTGATAGAAGGTTTCGCGGTAGCGGTAGTGGACCTTGAACGTTTGCCAATCGGCCGGGAGACACGGGGCGATGCGAAGTTGATCGACTTCCAAATGGAGGCCGAGGAACGATTCGGTAATCAGGCGGTACATCCAGCCGGCCGAGCCTGTGTACCAGGTCCAACCGCCGCGGCCGGCGTGGGGCGGATTGGCATAAACGTCGGCGGCGACGACATACGGTTCGACCTTGTACTTGGCGATGGCGGCTTCGCTGTCGCCGTGACGAACGGGGTCGATGAGCTTGAACAACTCCCAAGCCCGCGCGCCGTCGCCGGCGGCGGCGAAGGCCATGACGACCCAGATCGCGGCGTGCGTGTATTGGCCGCCGTTCTCGCGAACCCCCGGCGCGTACCCCTTGACGTAGCCGGGATTCAGGGCGGATTTGTCGAACGGGGGATCAAACAATTGGATAAGTTGAATGTCCCTTTTTACCAGGAATTGGTCGACGGCGGCCAGGGCGCGGCGGGAGCGGTCGGCGTCGGCAGCGCCCGAAAGGACCGACCAGCTTTGCGGCAGCGAATCGATCCGGCACTCGGGGTTGGATGCCGAGCCGAGCGGCTCGCCGTTGTCGAAGTACGCTCGCCGATACCATTGGCCATCCCACCCATGCTTCTCGACGTTGGCTCGCA
>JBEKXM010000403.1:0-4633 GCA_049512115.1 Tepidisphaeraceae bacterium
CAACTTCGGCTGGTCTGCTGGCACGGCGACGAAGAATTCAAGCCCATCGTCGCGGCGATGGAAAAACAGAGCCAGCACCCGGTCGCCCGCGCGTTTTGCCAGGCCCTGGCCGCATTCGAACTTTCCGCGGCGCAAGCGGCTTTGCTTCATGACGTCAAAGAGCAGCCAAACGGCGGCATCCGCGCCATGCTGGGCAATCGACCGGTCCGCGTCGGCTCGCCGGCGTTTGTCAATCGCGCCGGCATCTCCGTCCCGCCTTCCCTGGCGAGGCTACAACATGAATTGGAACAAGTCGGAACCACCGTCGTTCTGGTCGCCGTTGATGGAAATGCCGTGGCCCTGGCTGGATTCGGCGATCAAATCCGCGACGATTCCCCGGCCGCCATCCACGCACTCCGCGAGCTCGATTGGAACGAACAGATTCTCTCCGGCGACTCTCAATCCGTCGTCCGAAAGGTCGCCCGCGCCGTCGGCATCGATCCCAGCAGCGCCACCGGCGAAATGACCCCCGAGGCCAAGCTCGCCCTGGTTGGAGAATATCAGGGAAGATCCCTGACGGTCATGGTCGGCGACGGGGTCAATGACGCCGCCGCCCTCGCCGCGGCCGACGTGGGAATCGCCGTCCACGGCGGCGCCGAAGCATCCCTCGCCGCCGCCGATGTCTACATCGCCTCCCCCGGCCTCACCCCGCTGGTCCATCTCATCACCGCCGCCAGAAAAACCATGCGCACGATCCGCGTGAATCTGGCGATATCCCTGGCCTACAATCTTGTGGCCGGGGCATTGGCCGCGACCGGGAAAATGAGCCCGCTGATCTGCGCCATCCTGATGCCCGTCAGTTCGGCGACCGTTCTGTCATTGGCCATGGCGTCGATTCGCCGGATCGACCGCAAGACGCCGCCGAATGCGGAGGACAAGCCATGAGCGTTCTGTACATCGTGCTTCCCCTGGCCATCGTGATGGCCGGCGTGGCCTTGACCGCTTTCATCCTCTCGGTTCGCAAGGGCCAGTTTGACGATCTCGACACGCCCCCGCTGCGCATGCTTTTCGACGACGAGCCGACCGATCGCCGCAAGCCTTGAAGCTGCCGAATTCACGCTACTGACCAAGCTCGATAATGCTGCTGTCTTCTGTGAACGTCCAGTCAAGCTGGAATGTTCATACATCTTCGCGCAATCGGAAATACCCTTTGATGCAGTTGGTGTTGCGGACGCATACCTGAATGTGATTGAACGCTTGTATTGCCGCTCCGGGATAGAGCGGCTTGCCCTCGATGAATACGCCGCGCGCCGAATCGAACTCAGGCCTCTTTTCGTCCATCCGAAGTTGGTGCAACGTCTCGATCACGGCACAGTCCAGATGACGCAACAGCAAATCCGATGATTCACCCACCGATTGATTTCTAGGCAGAGGCGCATTGAGAGAGGAATTAATCTCCTTGAGTTTCTTGTAAGCGATCGGAAGCTGCGACAAAAACTGGGCGTCCAGCAAATTGAGGCAAAACCCGAGATCGATAACCGCCCCAATCGCCATTGGCTCTTTGATTCTCGGTCTGCCTGGGCGAGGGCTCTGCCGAAGCAACTTTGCCCACTCGATTGCTCGCGTCGGGTTGTGCTCCCAAAAGTAGATTCCGTGTCCCAGCCAGTCGTAAGTGTTCGTGCTTGCGCGCAGATCCTTGTTGCCTGACAAAACACCCTCGCCGATCGCGCGGTCGCATCCGTGATAACCGAGAATCAGTCCGGGCAGTCGGTCGTACATGGTTCAGCGGTAGGACTTGGCCAATTTCTTTCCGCGTTTGTCCAGTATGCCCGCCCGGATCAGAAACGACCGCGCGGTCTTTTTGCTCTTCTTCGCGCGCTTGGCCGCGCGGTTCATCGCTTTCTCGTTCTCTTTCACGATTTGGGCGACAGTCATCATGTTCGACATTGCTTACTCCTTGTCCACCGCGCACGTGGGCGCCACTTTACAGATTATACCGAATTATTTCATCGCTAATGCAAGGAATTCCACTGTCGTCGAAAATCCTGGGATTGACATTCTGTTGATCAGGCAACCCCGGAAAGGGAGCGACGGAGAGTCGTTGAAGTTCGCCAAGGCATCGGAGGGGGGAAATAACACGCAGATTTTTTGTTGCCGTTTCCCATCCGTTCGCTTAGCCTCTCGCCGCCGCAATTGGGCGGCGCACTTTTACCGGAGGTCTGCCATGCGAATGATCATGAATGTCTCCATCCCGATCGAGCCGTTCAACACCTTGGTTCGGAAAGGCTCGGCGGGCAAGACACTTCAGAAAATCCTGGAGGCCATCAAGCCCCAGGCGGCGTATTTCACGGAACAGAACGGCCATCGCGGCGCGGTCCTGATCGTGGACATGAAAGATCCCTCGGCCATCCCAGCCCTGGCGGAGCCTTGGTTCCTCAGCTTCAATGCGGACTGCAATTTCCGCATCGCCATGACGCCGGAGGACCTGGCTCGCTCGGGCCTGGATCAAATTGCCAAAAGCTGGTAACGCCGGGCGACTTGTTTTGCGATTCCAGGCTATTTGGGCGGTACGCTCTGTCCGCTGAAGGCGGATTCGAAATCCTGGATCGCTTCCATCGCCTCCTCCGGCGACCCGACGCGCGCCAGCGTGGCGCGCAACTCCCGGTTTTGCAATGCCCGCCCGGCCTTGGCCAGGAGCTGGAGATGAACGTTCGCGCCGGTCGAGGGAGACAGCAAAAGGAATACCGCCGAGATCGGCTGCTCGGTGACCACGTCCAGCAGGCCCGCTCGCGTCAATCCCAGCGCCACCTGCGGGGAAGTTAGTTCATCGAATCGCGCGTGCGGCAGCGCAATGCCCTCGTTCAGGAAAGTCGATCCCTGCTGCTCGCGTTCGGCCAGCTTTTTCATGACCGTTTCGGCGCTCAGTCCCGGGGTCGTGGATACGACTGTCTCAACCAGCTTTTGGCGAACGTCCTGCCTGGGCGCGGGATCGTCCCAGATGACGATCCGTTGCGGGGTGAGAAGCCGGCTGAGCGTGCCGGCGGGGCGGACGGCGGACATGGTGGCATTCGACGACGGCTCCACGTAATCCATGGTTCTGCGTTCCTCGCTCTCGGCGTCAACGACGATGACGTTGACCCCTTTGGCGCGGTGAATCAGGTCTTCCGCGACGCTACGTTCGCCGATGATGCGCTTCCACCACGGCAGCGCACGAGGCCTGCCGATCACAACCTGTCCCACCCCGTATTCCCCGGCGAATCGCAAAATCGTATCGGCGACGTTCTGCCCCTTGTAGGTGAACACCGTCGCCCCCAATTGCTGCGCCAGGGTCTGCGTATCGGACAGAAGTCGCTGCGTGACGGCGTCGATGACCGTCGGCTCCTCCGACGGCGTCTGCACGTAGAGCGCATACCAGTTTCGATTGAGCCGGCCCGCCAGCCGCGAGCCAAAACGCAACAACCGGGCGCTGTTCGGGCCGCGCGAGGACAGACACACCATGATTTGATCCGGCGAGCCGTCGTTGGGAGCGGCGATTTTCTCCTGGACCGTCTCCCGGCGCTTGAAGTCGATCTGCGACGCCAATTCCCGCAGCGCCAATTCCCGCAGATGCTCCAGATTCGAGCTGGTGAAGAAATTCTCCAGCGACGACTCCACGCGCTCGGCCGGATATATCTTCCCCTCGCGCAGCCGCTGCTGAAGGTCCTCGGCGGACAGGTCGATGTTGATGATCTGATCGGCCTCGGCGAGCACGGAATCGGGAATCCGCTCGCGCACCTTCACGCCGACCAGTTGCTCGACCGTGTTGTACAGGCTTTCCAAATGCTGGATGTTCATGGTGGAAATGACGTGAATTCCCGCCGCGAGGATGTCCTGGACGTCCTGGTATCGCTTGGAGTTCTTGCTCCCCGGAACGTTGGTGTGGGCCAGCTCATCGACGATCGCGACCTGGGGGTGGCGATTGATGACCGCATCGACGTCCATCTCCTCGAGGACGATCTGGTGGTATTCGACCCTCCGGCGGGGGACGACTTCCAGCCCCTCGATGAGCTTGGCGGTTTCGGAGCGGCCGTGGGTTTCGATCAGCCCGACGACGACGTCGATGCCCTCGCCCTTGAGGCGGTGGGCCTCGAGGAGCATGCGATACGTTTTGCCGACACCCGGACCGTATCCCAGGTAGACCTTCAAGCGGCCGCGCTGGGAGCGGCGGATCATCTGGAGAAATGTTTGTGCGCGGTCGTCAGGCATTTGCCTTATCTTATCGGCCTCCTCGACTGGATGAGACTCCTTTATGTCCCACGGCAATTATTCCACTCGCATCTCAGAACATCAATTTGGACGAGTGCATCATGAAATGTTCCACGATCGGTCCGAGTGCCAGCGCCGGGAAAAACGTCAACGCGCCGACGATAAGGACCACGCAGATCAGCAAAACGACAAATGTCCCGCCGGTGACGGGAAAGCTTCCGACGGTCTGCGCAATCGGGTGCTTCTTAACCAGGCGTCCCGCCAGCGCGATTACGGGAATCATCATGACATACCGGCCGACGAGGATCACAATGCCCAGTATGGTATCGTACCACGGAACGTTTGCATTCAAGCCGGCAAACGCCGACCCGTTGTTGCCCGACCCTTCACTGAAGCAGTAGAGCACCTC
>JBEKXM010000404.1:0-4606 GCA_049512115.1 Tepidisphaeraceae bacterium
GCCTCGGCGGCGTCGGCGGCGGCGGAATCGTACAGCCAGGCGATGATCAACTTGGCCAGCGCCGCCTTGGCGTTGCGCGGATCGGCGACTATCGCGGACTTGAATTGTTCCGGGGAAACGTCCGTCAAAAGCGTGTAATAGTTCTCCAGAAGATGGTCGGGCACCTTCATGATCTTTCCGAACATTCCGTCCGGCCCGGAGGGGGGATCGGTCACGCCGATGTAATTCCCCTTGCTCTTGGACATTTTCATCTGCCCGTCGGTGCCGACGAGCAGCGGCGTGACCATGACCACCTGCGGGTCCTTGCCTTCCTCTTTCTGGAATTCGCGTCCGACCAGGTTATTGAAGAGCTGATCGCTGCCGCCCATCTCGACGTCGGCGTCGATGACGACGCTGTCCCAGCCTTGCAGGAGCGGATAGAGGAATTCGTGAATGCGGATGTCGCCGCCGGTCTGGAAACGTTGCTTGAAGGTGTCGCGGTCAAGCATTTGGGCGACGGACTTTCTGCTGGCGAGCTTGATCAAGTCGATCAGGTTCATCGCCCCCAGCCACTGGCCGTTCCAGCGGACTTCAAGATGGCCCGGATCGGTCAGAAGGATTTTGCCGACCTGGGCGAGATAAGTTTTGGCGTTGGCGTCGATCTGCTCGCCGCTGAGGACGGGGCGGGTGGCGTTTCTGCCGGAGGGATCGCCGACGCGGGCGGTGTAATCGCCGATGATCAGCACCGCCTTGTGTCCCAATTCCTGGAATTGCCGGATGACCCTCAGCGGAACCGCATGTCCGAGGGTTACGTCGGGAGCGGTGGGATCCATGCCGAACTTGATCCGCAGCGGCTTGCCGGTCTTGGCGCTGCTCTGCAATTTGCGCCGCAAATCCTCTTCGTTCAGGATTCGCTCGCAGCGGCGGGAGAGGAGTTGAATCTGTTGATCGATGGAAATCGGCATGCGTGGGGGGATTCTAAGAACAGAGGGGCGCGCCCCGCAAGCGGGGCGGCTAAACAAATCATGGGTTAGCCGCGTCGCTTGCGACGCGCGGGTGACGATATATCCTCACCCGCGTGATTCTCGCGCATCACGTCATATTCAGCGCCTACGGCTTTTGGCTGCCCAACGATCCGCGCGGATCCTGGTCGAAATTTGTGGGATCATGGGAATTGGTCAGATTCGGCCGGGCCACCCTCGCTAATACGGCCAAATCGGTGGCCAATGTGCGGCATGACACACAAGTGCGTCTCGCGGCCAAGCTGCAGTTGAAATATCCGGCGATCCAATTCACCGGCATTCAGGCGGTATCCATCGCAAAGGGCTTTGCCGCTGCTGCGCAGGACGCCCATTACGTCATCCACGCCTGCTGCATTTTACCGGAGCACGTGCACTTGGTTGTGCAAGAGCATGCGCGCCCGATACGCCATATAGTGGGACATTTGAAAGCCGAATCAACACGAAGTTTGCGCGCGGATGGGCTATATTCGTTCGCGGCGCCCTCGCCATGAGGTCACGGATGTTGGGCGGTTTATCTCAACTCGCCGGATGCGATTCAGCGGTCGATTCGATACGTGGAGAACAATCCCCTCAAGGAGGGCCAGCGGAAACAGAACTGGCCGTTTGTGACGGAACTTATTGGTTAGCCGCGTCGCTTGCGACGCGCGACCGAACGCGCCCCGCAAGCGGGGCGGCTAACCGAAATCAATCCACCGGCTTCGGAATCGGCGTTTCCATGGGGCGCTTCCACAATAGATGCAGCCGCCAGTGCTCGTCGTCGCGGTCGGGATAGTCCAGGCGATAGTGAGCGCCGCGGCTCTCGGTGCGCGTGTAGGCGGCGGTGGCGATCAAAAAACAAACCGTCAGCATGTTCTGCAACTCCCAGCCGGGGATTGCGTCCTGGCCCATGTCGGAGGGGGTGAAGGTTTTGTCCATCACGTACCGGCTCCAGAAGGCGATGATTTCGCGCGTTTCGGACAAGCGGTCGCCGGTGCGTTCGATGGCGCAGTTTCGCCACATGATGCTGCGCAGCGAGCTTTTGACGTCGGTCAAATCCAATTCCGTTCTGGTGGAGCGGGCGATTCGATGCTCCAGGTGATGGGGGAACTTGACCTCGTGGGACATGGCCCAATTCGCGGCATCGGTTCCCGCGCGGGCGCCGAACACCAGGCCTTCGACCAGCGAATTGCTCGCCAGGCGGTTGGCGCCGTGCAGGCCGCTGCAACCGGCTTCGCCGACGGCGTAGAGGCCGGGCAGGGTGGTCTTACCGTGCTCGTCGCAATCCACGCCGCCGATCATGTAATGGGTCGCGGGGTGGATGGGGATCAGATCGCGGGCGGGGTTGATGTCGAATTGCTCGAGCAACTGCGCCAGTTGCGGGAATCGGCCCTTGAACGGTTCGGGTGGGAGATGGCGGACGTCCAGATAGACGTGGGTGAAATTCGTTTTGCGGATTTGCTGAACGATGGCCCGGCTGACGACGTCGCGGGGCGCCAGTTCCGCCGCCGGGTCATAGTCCTTCATGAAGCGGTATCCGTTGCGATCCACCAGATGGGCGCCTTCGCCGCGGACGGCCTCGGTGATGAGGGCGCGGCTGGCGCCGGCGACGTAGAGCGTGGTGGGATGAAACTGGACCATCTCCATGTCCTGAAGCGCCGCGCCGGCGCGATAGGACATGGCGTGCCCATCGGCGGTGGCGATCTTCGGATTGGTGGATTCGCGGAAAAGCTGACCCGCCCCACCGCTGGCGATGATCGTGCGCTTCGCCCAGATCAGGTTGATCTCGCCCTTGATCATCGCCAGGGCGCCCAGGCATTGCCCCTGTTCGGTGAGCAGATCGATGACGAAGGACATTTCCGAAACGCGGATGGTTTCGCGGCTCTTGACGGCATTGATGAGGGTTTGCGCCAGTTCCTTGCCGGTGGCGTCGCCGTAGGCGTGAATGATGCGGGCGATGCTGTGGCCGCCTTCCAAGCCAAAGGAAAGCTGGCCGGGATTGCCCGCCTGTTTGTCGAAATTCGCGCCCCAGGAAAGCAGTTCCAGCACGCGCTGGGGCCCCTCTTCGACGACGATATGGACCGCTTTTTCCTGGCACAATCCCGCTCCGCACGCCAGCGTATCCTGAACGTGGGATTCGATGGTATCGTCCGGCTGAAGAACGGTGGCGATGCCGCCCTGGGCGTACCAGGTGTTGGATTGATGGAGCGTATCCTTGGTGAGGAGGAGAACGTCGGCGCCTTCGTGGGCGGCGGCGATGGCGGCGCGCAGCCCCGCGACCCCCCCGCCGATCACCAGCACGTCCGCCAATTGCTGCGCCAGACGCGAGGCCTTGAACGAAATTAGATAGCGACGTTGGGTCAGTGGTTCAAACATGGGGATCGGGAACGCCTCAACTCAGGCGGCCATAATACACTTTGGTATTGTATTGTTGCACGACGTAGCCGTCCTTGGCGTGGCGCCGGTAAATTTCGCGGAGACGATCGAGCATTAGATCGCATCCCGGCTGGCCGGGAAGCGGGAGATAGGACGACGACAGCGCCCGCGCGAGCACGCCGTCGAGATCGAGCGATTGGGGGTTGGCAAACGTCTTGTGTTGAAAGCCGCGGGGAGCAAAGAAATCGGCCAGAACCCGCGAGTCCTGGGCGGTGATGCTTTCATGTCGCACCTTGTGCCAGTCGATCTGGAATTCCCTGACCATGGCGTCATACGCGGCGGAAAACGAGTCCGTCGCGGGATCTTTTTCCCGATCGTTCCAGACCAGCAAAACCCAGCCATCGGGCCGAAGGAGGCGTTTGAATTCCAGCCTTGCCCGGGCGCGATCGAACCAGTGAAACGCCTGGCCGGCAAGCACAAACCCGAAACCGCCGGCCGGCAAACCGGTTTGCTCGGCCGTGCCTTTTATGCTGTGAAATTTGGAAATACGGCTCAGACTTTTCTCGGCCGCCAGACGCATGGCGTCGTTCGGCTCGACGGCGAAGACCGGGTTGCCGTTTTGCAGGAAAAGTTCGCAGAGGAACCCCGTGCCCGAGCCGATGTCGGCAACTTGATCCGCCGGCGCCAAACGCAACTCGCCCCGGCAGAAATCCAAAATCTCCCGCGGATACCGGGGCCTGGAGCGAACGTAATATTCAACGCGATCGGAGAACCGTTGAGTGGAATCGAGCGTCGGCGGAGGGTTCGACAAATCAGGCCCCTTCGCGCGTCACGATCTTAAAGTCCTCGCGCTCGCCCACGCCACGCAGCGGGTAATCCTTCCGCAGCGGATAACTTCCGAAACCGTTCCAGGTGAGGATTCGGCGAAGGTCGGGATGCCCGACGAAGATGATGCCGATCATGTCGTAGACTTCGCGTTCCATCCATTCGGCGCCGGGCCAGACGCCGGTGACGCTGGCGACCTTCAATCCGGGATCGCCCTTTTTCAGAACGTCCTCATCGCGCGGCGCGGTTTTGGGAACGGTCGGGAGCGTGGGATCGAAAAATACCTTCAGCCAGAGACGATTGTTGTGCGGGATGCTGGTCAGGCCGTAATTGACCGCGAAGCGATGTTCGGCGCCGGGGTAATTGAGATAATCCACGCCGTTGAGTTCGGCCAGCATGTCGTAGCGGAGGCTCGGCTCGTCGCGGAG
>JBEKXM010000405.1:0-4591 GCA_049512115.1 Tepidisphaeraceae bacterium
CTGTGTGCGCCGCCGCCGATCATGACATCGGCATCGCCGCGGCGGAGGATTTCGGTGGCTTCGCCGATGGCCTGGGTGCTGGCGGCACAGGCGGTGAGGCAATTGAGCGCCGGGCCGCGGGCGCCGGTGAGAAGGGCCAGGTGGGAGAGCGGCATGTTGGGCTCCTGCTCAATTTCGCGCACCACGTTCATGCGTTCAAAGGCGACCTGGGCCCATTTGACGTCGTCCACCGCGCCGGTCTGCGCGTTCCATGCCGCCAATGCGGCGGTGGTGTAGGCGTCAAAATCAAGAGAACCTTCGCCGCTGCCCAGATAGATTCCCACGCGGTCCAGATCGAGGCGGGCCTTGTCCAAACCCGCCGACTTCCAGGCCTGCTGACAGGCGCCCAGGGCAAATTGCGTGTTGCGGCCCGCGCCGGCGTGAGCGCCTGGATCGCCGATGAAATCCGCCAGCCGGTAATCCTTCACTTCGGCCGAAATGCTGGAGGGAAACGTCGCCGCGTCAAAGATCGTGGTGCGAGAAATCCCCGACTCGCCGGCGAGCAGCCGCTTCCACACCGCCTCGATGGAATTCCCCATCGGCGTGACCCAGCCCAACCCGGTGATGACGACACGATTCATGCGGATTTCCTTCGTTTGTTGATGAGCCTGAGGATTTCCGGCAAGAGATGGCGTGGCACTTGAATCATGACGGTCCGCTTATTGTTCGCCGCCGCTTCAATTTCAGAAAAAATATCGACGTCGCGTTGCTCATCATAAAACTTGGCGATGGCGGCGACCTTTTTATAATTCATATCCGGCGGATAGATATTAGGATCCTTCGCAGTTTTCGGTCGCGAACGTTCATTTTTGCGAGTCATAATTTTCTCGGTCGTCGTCGACGAACTACGTTAAATGCCCTTAAACACCAGCGCCGCATTCTGCCCGCCGAGGCTATAGACGCTGCTGACGCCTACGCGGAGCTTGGCATCTCGGGTTTGAGGCGAGACGTTCAATCCCGCGGCGTCGATGGGCTTGATCGTATTCACGGATGGCGGGATTTTTCCGTGATGAATGGCCAGTGCGGCGGTGCCGGCCTCGACGCCGCTGCCGGCGGCGAGGCTGCCGGTCTGGGCTTTGGTCAGAGCCAATGGCACGGCCGGCAGACGCGGCCCAAAGGCCAATTTCAGCCCGGCAAGTTCCGCACGGTCGTGAAGGGGAATTCCCAATCCGTTTGGAATCATCAGGTCGACGTCGGCGACGGACAGGCCCGCGTCTTTCAAGGCCCCGGTGATTGCGCGGGCGTAGCTCCGGCCGGTCGGATCGGGTTCCGTGACCTTGTAACTGTCCTGAGTCGCGGCGAAGCCGACGAGTTCGGCGTAGATTTTGGCCACGCGGGAGCGCGCCCTTTCATATTCTTCGAGGATGAGCAGCCCGCCGCCTTCGGCCAGGACGGTTCCGGCGGCGTCGGCGTCGAAGGGACGGACCGCCTGGGCGGGCGAATCGTTGTGCGTTTCATTGAGACGCTTGAGCAGCCCGTGACGCAGAAGGCCCATTTCGTTGACCTTGCTTTCAGCCCCGCCGCAGATTGCCAGGTCGGCATTGCCGCGCTGAATCGTGCGGAAGGCTTCGCCGATGGCCAGATGGCTGCTGGCGTCGGCGCAGGTGATGGTGTTGCTGGGACCTTTCAGTTGGTGAATGATCGTGACGTGGCACGCCAACATGTTGGGCAGATATTTCAACAGCCAAAGCGGCGTGAGCTGGGTCATGCCGTCCTTTCCCCAACGGGCCATGTCGAGGCGATTCGGTTCGGAGGGGGAACGGGCGGTGTTCATGGCGGCGGTCAGCTCATTCAACTCGGCGTTGATGAGGCCCGCGCCGATGTTGCAGCCGAATCGCCGTCCGTCGAAATTGGGAGTCTCGGTATAGGCGTGTGACAGCAAGCCGGCATCCTTAAACGCGTCATCGGCGGCGACGATGGCCAATTCGATGTCGCGGGCCATGACCTTGGTTGCCTTGCGGTAGGTGCGGGGGACGAAATCGGCGATTTTGTAATCGGGCGCTTCGCCCGCGATGTGCGTGGCAAACCCGGCGGGATCGAGCGAGGTGATTTGCCGCACGCCCGACTGGCCGGCCAGCAGCGCTTCCCAATGCGCTTTGCTGCCGATTCCCAGGGGGGAAATGATGCCGATGCCGGTGACAACCACGCGCCGCATAACACTTCTATAACGGAATGTCCCCGCCGGAGCGATAGGTCTTGAGCAAATCCTTGAACTGCTCCGTAAAGACAAAATTATGTTCGGGAAACGCGGTGCCGGCCAGGTTCTTGTCGATATGGCTGAACATCAGGTCGATTTCGGCGACGAGCGGGGATGTTTCATCCGGCCCGCTACGAACGATTCCGCTGATCGAAGCGCCGGTTTCGTTGAGTTGTTCGATTCGGGCGAAATAGTAGAGCGTGTCTCCCGGCCGAACGAGCCGGTGGAACGTCGCCCGGCCGATCTTGGCGAGGATCACCTTCTCCGAAAAATTGCGGGCCTCTCCCACCAGAATCCCGGCGGTCTGCGCCATCCCCTCGATGATGAGCGTGTGCGGCATGATCGGAAACGCCGGGAAAAGATCGTGCAAATGCTCTTCGGCCATGGACACGTTCTTCAGTGCGATGGCGGAAGTTCTGGGCGTGAACTCGATGAACTTGTCGATCCAAATCCAACGCATGGTCATTTGTCATTGGTCATTTGTCATTGGTCATTGAATTTCGAGGTCGAAGCCGTCTTCAACAAATGACTAATGACCAATGACTATTGACCAACTTTCGACTGAATGTATCCAACGATCGTGTCCACGTTCAAAAGCGAATTAGCCGTCTCCATCGACGGGTTCTTGTCGAATTCGGTGAAGTCGGAAAACGGCATCCGCTTCTTCAGCTCGAGGAGTCCCTCAGCGGTGATCTTGCCGTCCTTGACGTATTTCTCGTCGTTCATCAGGGTGGGCAGATCGTCGGGAAAGAGTTCACCGCGGGGGATTTTGAACGGCTTGGCGGGGTCGGTGGTAAAGGCCTTTTCGAGGCGGAAAACGATGTCCAGGAAGTCGATGCTCTCCGCGCCGAGGTCCTCGCGGAGCGTTGCTTTGGGCGTGATCTCCTCGGCATCCACGCCGAGGGCGTCCACCAACACGGCCTGAACCTTGGTGTAAATCTCGTCTCGAGACATGGGCATAGGATCCATCCTTCCTTTGGATTGTCAGGTGGCGACAGATTGGCCCGATTGGATTAGAACCATCCACCTCGAACGGTTGTGCTCGATCAACTTCCGATCAAGCTGCGCATCAGCCCCTTGCAGGGATTGAGCGACGTTGAAATACGCGATCTCCAGACGGGCGGAAACGGCGGCATTTCCATTGACCGTCCCCGACGCTTTGAACGATCCGCCGGACTCCGTGAGCTTCACCGCCTCGACTTCGACGCGAAGCGCATTGCCCGGCGCGACGAACGTGCCGTATCTGACGTTCTTCGCTTCCTTGAGCACGGCCATCGACTTGGCGAACCCGTTGTTGCGGTGCAGGAGCCAGCCGGCCGCCTGGGTCAACGCCTCCAGCATGAGAACGCCGGGAAGCACGGGGAACGTCGGAAAATGATCGCCGAGATATTCCTCGGCCAGGCTGACGTACTTGACCGCGACCAGCCGATTGTCGGAAACCTCTTCGATCCTGTCGAGCAGATTGAACTTCACGCCTCTAACCCTTTGGTGCAGGGTTTTAGCGGTGGGGTTGGGCGTTTGCAAGCGCGCCGGCACTATGGGGCTGTGCAAAGGCTTGGCGCGGAGGATTGCGCAAAAAGGTTCACAAACGCAAAAACCCGCGCAAGCCGGGGGATTGGATTGACAGGGGCGGGCGGGCGGCTGGACAATCGTGGGTTCAATGGACCAGCCGACTGTGCCCATCGCCACCGGGCGGGCGCCTTTTGTTGTGGTTGCCGGCTACGGATTGCCGGGGCGGACCCTCGTCGAATCCCTCATCCGCAGGAACATTGAGTACATCGTCATCGAATTAAACCCCCAGACGTGCCAGCGGGCCGCCGCGGGTGGAATCCGAATGTTTCCCGGCAGCGCATCGGACGGCGAAGTGTTGCGTCTGGCCGGGATCGAGCGAGCGACCTTCGTGGCACTGATGGTCCCGAATGACGAGGTGGTGCTGGCCGCAATTCCCATTATCCGGCGAGCGAACGCCGCCGCGTACATTATCGCGCGGTGCTCGTTCACTTCCACCGGGTTGGAAGCCGTGCGCCGCGGCGCCAATCAGAGCATCGTCGCCGAACAGGTTATCGCCCGCGAGTTGGAGGGGATCACCGCGGAGTTAATCTCCAATCGGGGATAATTTAATTGTGATATGACGCCTATGCCGGTCGCCCGGCCGACTCGGACGTTGCGCGGAAGGCAAAGCCTCCGCTGACGTTGGCCGGGAGGTTTGAATGCGGCGGGACCTTGTGGCACAATGCCTCTGCAGTGGAGGGCGAGCCCTCCGCTCAAGGCATTTACGTGAGGATTTGCGCCGATGCTGCTGCAGACGAACAGTTACATCGTCCCCAGAGAGAAGAGGATGGAACATGCCCGGCT